>NZ_CACSJV010000002.1:0-243451 GCF_902706105.1 Curtobacterium sp. 18060
GGGCACGGTCTCAGACACGGACGCTCCTGTTCCTGGTGGTGGACTGCGGGATGGGGGTGGACAGCTCCTCGAGCGACGCGGCGAGGCCCCGCTGCAGTGCGAACTGCCCGGCACCGACGAGCCCGGCATCGGCACCGAGCGACACCGGCTCGATGGCCAGGTGCTGCGTCATGAGCGGGTGGCAGCTCTCGTAGAGCTGACTGCGCACGGCCGCGATGAACGGGTCGAGGGTGGAGAGGATGCCGCCCAGGTAGACGGCGTCCGGGTTGAAGAAGTTCACGTTGGCCGCGAGCACCTCGCCGAGGTACCGACCGGCCAGGCGCACGGCACGGGTGGCCTCGGGGTGGGCATCCGAGGCGAGTCGGACGACGTCGGCGGTCGAGGAGACGTCGACCCCGGCGCCCGACAGGATCCGCACCAGGGCAGCTCCGGACGCGACGGTCTCGAGGCACCCGGTGTTCCCGCACGAGCAGGGGGTGTCACCGGCGGCGTCGATCCGCACGTGGGTGATGTCCCCGGCCGAACCCGTGGACCCGCGGTACAGGCGGCCGTCGATGACGATGCCCGCGCCGATCGCCGATCCGGCCTTGATCGTGATGGTCTGCCGGCGTCCCGGAGGCTGCACGCTCTGCTCGCCGGCGGCCATGCAGTTCGCGTCGTTGTCGACGATCGCCGGCAGGCCGAAGCGGTCGGACAGCCAGGCGGCCACCGGGAACCCGTTCCAGCCCGGCATCCGGCTCGGCAGGTCGACGACACCGGCCTCGACGTCGACGGGACCGGGCAGGCTGAGCCCGACCCCGCGTAGACCGGCGCGGCCACGGTCGTCGGCGAGCCGCTCGAGCAGGCCGGCCAGTCGCTGCAGGCCGGCGGTCGGACCGTCGGAGAGTGCGAACGGGACGTTCGCGACCGACTCGAGCGCGCCTCCCGGCAGCACGATCCCGACCCGCGCGTGCCCGCCGCCGACGTCCGCGGCGACCGCGTACTCGTCGACGCCGCCGATGCGGAGGACCTTGCGGGGACGCCCGCCGGTCGAGACGTCGGTGCCCTCTTCTGCGAGCAGCCCGTGCGACAGCAGCTGGGTGACGACGTGCGACACCGTCGACGGAGCGGCGCCGAGCAGTGTGGCGATCTCGGTGCGACTCGCGGCCTGACCCGACGCTACGAGTTCGAGGACGCGAGCAGAGAGGTCCGTCACGACTTTCTCCAATCCGGGGGAAACGACGGTCGAACCGACCGAACACCCGGAGCCTAACCGGCGGAACGGCCCGTTCACCCTTTCGTCCAAACGGCAGAAACGCAGTTTTTACACGAAGATGTTTGTTTTTCCAACGGCTTTGGCCATTGACTGTGTCCGTGCCGCTCGGCACGCGTGCTCCACCTCCCCAGAACTCCCACGCACCAGGAGACACACATGACCAAGCCCCGCCGCTGGGCGCTCCTCACCGGAGCAGCGATCGCCGTGAGCGCCCTGCTCGCCGGATGTTCCGGGGGCGGTTCCGCCACCTCGAACGCGAATCCGGACGAGATCAACTACGCCCTTCCTGCGAACTTCACGCCCAACTGGATCCTGCCGATCGGCACCGCCGCGCACCTCAACACGAACAACGGCTCCATCGCGCAGTCGCTGTACGAGCCGCTCGTCGCGTACGACGGCTCCACCGGCAAGATCGCGTGGAACAAGGACGGGTCCGTCGCCACGGACGCGGAGTTCGCCGACGACGGCAAGAGCGTCGAGATCACCCTCGGTGACCGGCACTGGTCCGACGGCGAGGCGATCACGAGCCGCGACGTCGAGTTCTGGTTCAACCTGATCAAGGCGAACAAGGACCAGTGGGGCTCGTACTCGAAGGGCAAGGCGCCGGACAACTGGACCTCGTTCAAGACCGTCGACGACACCCACTTCACGATCACGTTCGACAAGGCGTACAACTCGGACTGGATGCTCGCCAACCAGCTGAGCCACATCATCCCGCTGCCGCAGCACGCCTGGGACAAGACGAGCGCGAGCGCCAAGGTCACCGACGCCGACGAGACCACCGCCGGCGCGAAGCAGGTCTGGAAGTACCTGAACACCGCGGCCGGCAAGATCTCCGACTACGCCACCGACGACCTGTGGAAGACCATCTCCGGTCCCTACGGCGTGAAGGCGTTCACCACCGCCGGCAAGGTCACCCTCACCGCGAACACGAAGTACGACGGCGGCGAGAAGCCCTCGATCACGACCGTCAACCTGCTGCCGTTCACGACGGCCGACGCCGAGGTGAACGCGGTCCGCTCCGGCGAGGTCGACTACGGCTACATCAACGCCACGGACATGGACCAGGAGTCCTCGTTCACGGCGAAGGGCTACGAGGTCGAGCCGTGGACCGGCTGGGCCATCACCTACATGCCGTACAACTTCAACAACCCGGACATGGGCGCCGTCTTCAAGCAGCTGTACGCCCGCCAGGCCGTGCAGATGTCGATCGACCAGAAGTCCCTGTCGAAGGTCGTCTTCAACGGCACCGCCACCTCGACCTACGGCCCGATCCCGCAGGCGCAGGAGTCCGACTACGTCTCCGACGTGCAGAAGGACAACCCGTACCCGTTCAGCACGTCGAAGGCCAAGGACCTGCTGACCAGCCACGGCTGGGAGGAGCAGGGCGGCACGATGGTCTGCACCGACCCCGGCACGTCCGACAGCCAGTGCGGTGAGGGCGTGAAGAATGGCACGAAGTTCACCATGGGTGTCCTGTCGCAGTCCGGCTCGACCGTGACCGACAACATGATGAGCGCGATCCAGTCCTCGCTCGCGAAGACCGGCATCGGCTTCACCATCAAGACCGCGCCGGTGTCGAGCGTGCTCTCGCAGACCCCGACCTGCACGAGCGACGAGGCCAGCTGCGACTGGGACCTGTCGTTCTTCGGCACCGCGGGCAGCTGGTACTTCCCGGCCTACCCGACCGGTGAGTCGCTCTTCTCGACCGGTGGTTCGGCGAACTTCGGCAGCTACTCGAACAAGCAGGTCGACGACCTCATCGATGCGACCACCACCTCGACCGACGCCACCGCCGTGCAGGACTACAGCGCCGCGGTCGCGAAGGACCTGCCGGTGATCTGGCTGCCGAGCCCCGACTACCAGATCTCGGTCGTCAAGAAGGGCCTGTCCGGGTTCGACCAGGACTCGCTCGCCAACTTCCACCCGGCCCAGTGGAAGTGGAACAAGTAGGACCGTGACCACGGACGGAAGGCGCGGTGTGCGCCCGACGCACACCGCGCCTCCCGTCCGCTCCGACGCAACAACCCAGACGACGGAAGCCGCATGACCACAGCTCTCTACCTCACCAGGCGCGTCCTGCAGGCGCTCGCGGTGATCCTCATCGTCACGATCGTGGTGTTCTGCCTGCTGCACGCGCTGCCCGGCGGACCCGCCCGCGGTGTCCTCGGCGTCTCCGCGACGCCCGCGCAGATCACCGCGTTCAACCAGGCGCAGGGACTCGACCAGGCGCTGCCGGTGCAGTACCTGCGGTTCCTCGGCCGCCTGCTCACCGGTGACCTCGGCACCTCGTACACGCTCAACGAACCGGTGTCGCAGCTCATCGCCGAACGCCTGCCGAAGACCCTCGTCCTCACCGGCATCTCCGCCGTCCTCGGCCTCGTCGTCGCGATCCCGGTCGGCATGCTCCAGGCCGCCCGCCGCAACGGCGCGGTCGACTACGCCGCCACCGCGCTGGCCTTCGTCTTCTACTCGACGCCGGCCTTCTTCCTCGGCCTCATCCTGATCATCGTGTTCAGCCAGCAACTGCCGTGGCTGCCGTCGCAGGCGCCGAGCGGCACCACGCTCGCCGAGGTGTTCCAGGACCCCGCCGGGCTCGTCCTGCCCGTCGTCACCGGAGCGCTCGCGATGATCGCCGTGTTCAGCCGGTACATGCGGGCCTCGACCCTCGAGAACCTGCAGGAGGACTACGTCCGCACCGCCCGCGCCGGTGGTGCGTCGACGATGACGATCCTGCGCCGGCACGTGTTCCGGAACTCGCTGACGCCCGTCGTCGCGATGCTCGGCTACTACCTGCCCGTGCTGTTCGGCGGTGCCCTCGTCACCGAGCAGCTGTTCAACTACCCCGGCATGGGGCTCCTGTTCTGGAACGCGGCGCAGTCGTCGGACTACCCGACGCTGCTCGGCTGCGTCCTCGTCATCTCCATCGCGACCGTCATCGGCACCCTGCTCGCCGACGTCGCGCAGTCCCTCATCGATCCGCGAGTGAAGGCGAGCCGCGCATGAGCGCCGTACAACTGGCACCCGAAGCACCGGGCGCTCCCGTCACCGTCGCGGCCACCGGGTTCCGGCTCGCCGCCCGCCGGTTCCGCGGCAACACGCTCGCCGTGATCGGCCTGGCCGTGATCGTCGTCATCGTCCTGTTCTGCTTCGTCGGGCCGTTCCTGTACCCGACCGACCAGACCCACACCCTGCTCGAGCAGGCGAACCAGGGTCCGAGCGCGGCGCACTGGCTCGGCACCGACGCCGTCGGTCACGACGTGCTCGGCCGGCTGATGTACGGCGGCAAGGTCTCGCTCATGGTCGGCATCGCCGCCGGGGTCCTGGCCACCGTCGTCGGCACCCTGTGGGGTTCCGTCGCGGGCTACGTCGGCGGCTGGGTCGACGCGCTGATGATGCGCGTCGTCGACGCGGGCATCGCGATCCCGGCGCTGTTCATCCTGCTCGTCATCTCGGCCATCACGACCCCCGGCGTCGCCGGGCTCATCCTGATCCTCGGGCTGGTGTCGTGGCTGGTGCCGTCCCGCCTGATCCGCGCCGAGACCCTGACGCTGAAGAACCGCGACTACGTGCTCACCCTGCGCGCGATCGGCGGCTCGCACGCCCGCGCCATCGGCAAGCACCTGCTGCCGAACTCGGTGTCCACGATCGTCGTCGCCGCCACCTTCCAGGTCGCCGACGCGATCCTGCTCGTCGCCTACGTCTCGTACCTCGGGCTCGGCGTGCAGCCGCCCGCGACGGACTGGGGCGGCATGCTCTCGGCGGGACTCACCGCCGCGTACTCCGGACGCTGGTGGCTCATCGTGCCGCCGGGTCTGGCCGTGATCCTGATCGTCTGCGCGTTCAACGCCGTGGGCGACGGACTCCGGGACGCCTTCGACGTGAGGGGCCGCTGATGACCACCGAACCGATCCTGCGGACGACCGACCTCGGCGTCTCGTTCAGCACCGAGTCGGGCACCGTGTCGGCCGTCCGGGGCGTGTCCCTGTCGGTCGCGCCCGGCGAGACGCTCGCCCTGGTCGGCGAGTCCGGCTCCGGCAAGTCCACGGTGGCGCTCGCCGCGATGGGGCTGCTCTCCGGCAACGCGACGGCGACGGGCAGCGCGCTCGTCGCCGGTCACGAGGTCGTCGGTGCTCCCGAACCGTCGCTCCGTGCCCTGCGGGGCTCGACGGTTTCGATGGTCTTCCAGGAGCCCGCGACGGCCCTCGACCCGCTCACCCGGGTCGGCGCGCAGATCGCCGAGGTGATCCGGAACCACCGAACGGTCACCGCCGCGCAGGCCGCGGCCGAGGCCGTCGACCTGCTCCGCCGCGTCGGCATCCCCGACCCCGAGTCGCGCACGCGGTCGTTCCCGTTCCAGCTGTCGGGTGGGCAACGCCAGCGCGTGGTGATCGCGATGGCGATCGCGAACTCGCCGAAGCTGCTCATCGCGGACGAGCCGACGACCGCCCTCGACGTGACCGTGCAGGCCGAGATCCTCGAACTGCTCCGGAAGCTCGCCGTCGACACCGGCACGGGCGTGCTGCTCGTGACGCACAACATGGGCGTCGTCGCGGACTTCGCAGACCGCGTCGCGGTCATGCTGCAGGGCGAGATCGTCGAGACCGGCAGCGTCGAGGACGTCCTGCTCCGTCCGGAGCACGAGTACACGAAGCGGCTGCTCGCCGCGGTGCCGCGGCTCGACGTGGCGGGCGACCGTCCCGCCGCTCCGGTCGACACGGGGTCCGCTGACGCGGCGGCCGGGAGGCCCGGTGCGGCCCCGGTGGTCGACCTGCGGGACGTCACGGTGACGTTCGGGCGCGGGGCGCGCGCCGTCCACGCGTTGCAGGGGATCGACATCGCCGTGCACGCGGGCGAGACGGTCGGCCTGGTCGGCGAGTCCGGCTCCGGCAAGTCCACCGCGGCCCGGGTGGCGCTCGGGCTCATCACGCCGACGTCCGGCACGGTGTCGCTGTTCGGGCAGGACCTGCGCAGCGCCCGTGGTCGTGATCGCCGGGCGCTCCGGTCCGGCATCGGCGTCGTGCTGCAGGACCCGGTGGCCTCGCTCGACGCCCGGATGTCCGTGGCGGAGTGCATCGCCGAACCGCTCGCCGTGCACCGCCGTGGGATGTCGTCGGCGGACCGTCGTCGGCGGATCGACGAGGTGCTCGACGCCGTCCGGCTGCCGCGGACCCTGGCGTCCCGTGCCCCGCGCGAACTCTCCGGCGGGCAGCGCCAGCGGGTCTCGCTCGCCCGTGCCCTGGTGCTCGAGCCGCGGTTGCTCGTCGCCGACGAACCGACCTCGGCGCTCGACGTCAGCGTGCAGGAGACCGTGCTCGAGGTCCTCGGTGAACTGCAGGACGACCTGGGGTTCGCGTGCCTGTTCGTCTCGCACGACCTGGCCGTCGTGCAACACTTCGCCGAACGCGTCGTGGTGATGCGCCAGGGCGTCGTCGAGGAGCAGGGCACCACCGGCACGACCCTGCTCCACCCCACCACCGACTACACCAGGCGCCTGCTCGCCGCCGTACCCGTGCCGGACCCCGTCCTGCAACGGCAGCGCCGGACGGAGCGTCTCGCCTCGCTCGCGGCGGTGACCGCGTGACCCGGGTGATCGCCGGCGTCGACGTCGGCGGCACGAACACCAAGGTCGTGCTGACGACCCCCGACCTCGAGGTCATCGACCGCGTCGATCTGCCGACGCCCGCCCACGCGGGTGGGGCGGCGATCGTGACGGCCGCCGTCGGGGCGGTGACGGGCCTGCTCGTCCGGCACCGGGCCTCCTTGACGGGTGTCGGGGTGGGCGCGGCCGGCGTGGTCGACGCGGCCACGGGCACCGTCCTCGTGACGGGCAACTCGTTCACCGGCTGGGCCGGTTACGGCGTGACCCGCGCGGTCAACGACGCCCTCGGCGTGCCGGCGACGCTCGACAACGACGTGAACGCGTTCCTGCTCGGCGAGATCGCCACGGGTGCCGTCGCGGGGGAGTCCGACGTGCTCGGGATGACCCTCGGCACCGGGGTCGGCGGTGCGTTCGTGCTCGGCGGACGGCTGTTCGCGGGGCCGCGCGGCGCCGCCGGTGAGATCGGCCACGTGCCGGGCTTCGGCGACGCGCTGTGCACCTGCGGACAGGTCGGACACCTCGAGACCATCGCGGGCGCCCGCGGCATCGCCGACCGGTACGCCGAACGATCCGGCCTGCGGCTGTCGGCGCGCGACGTCGCGGTCGCCGCACGTGCCGGTGACACGGACGCCGCGGCCGTGTTCCAGGCCGCGGGGTGGGGGCTGGCGCGCGCCGCCCTGCTCACCGCGGGGATCCTCGACGTCACGACGATCGTGATCGGCGGCGGCATCGCGCGGTCGTGGGACCTGCTCGAACCGGCCATCACCGCGGCGATCGCGGCCGAGCCCCCGGTGAGCGGCGCGACGATCCGGCTGGCGCAGTCGACCCTCGGGTCGGACGCCGTGGCGCTCGGTGCCGCGTCGCAGGTGCGCGCGTTGGTGCCGGAGGCCGAGTCGGTCTAGGTCCTCGCGCGAGCGATCTCCGGGCGGGCGCGGCTGGTGATGGCCGCGGGCCCGTCCGTGCTGACGGGGCCGCTGATCCGTCAGCCGGCGCGTCCGTCGGTGGGTGCCGGCTCGGTGATGCGTTCACCTGTCGTCGGGTCCCAGCCGACCGTGCGGGGTTCGGCGGGTCGAACGCGGCGCTCGGTCTTCGGGAAGAACCCTCGCGTGGTCGGCAGGTAGCTCAGGACCGTCGCGGCGACGAGGGCGATCGGGTAGAGGAAGCCCACGGCCCCTGCGCCGAGCACGAGCCCGACCACGGTGTTCACCACGGCGAAGCCGGCCACGATGGCGAGCCAGAGCCGCGCGGACCCCGATCCGCGGGCCATCCGGATCGCCAGCCAGACGAACAGGGCCGCGAAGGCGAGGCCGATGAACGCGCCGACCAGTGCGACGGCGAGCCCACCGTCGGTGTTCACCACCGCGACGACCAGGAACCCGAGGCGGACGAGCACCACAGCGCACCAGATGCCGGACGCGATGGTGACGACGGTCGGGCGCGTCCTCCGAGCGGTGTTCGTGCTCATGTCGCTCCTTCGGTTTCCCGGTCGACACGATCCTAGGGCGGCCCCGTCCGCCGAAGTGCGGACTGGCGCGGCCCCCGAACGAGGGTCAGGATGCTGACCAGTTGCACAACGCAACGGGTCAGGTGCTTCCCCCGACAGAGGAGTCGTCATGAAGAAGTCCATCGCAGCCGCGTTCGCCGCCGCGGCCGTCATCACCGCGGGTGTGTTCGCCGCGTCACCCGCCTCGGCACTGCCGGCCAGCACGAAGGTCGTCGGCGGCGAGAAGGCCCCCACCACCTCGTGGGCGGTCCAGCTCGAAGCGTCGGGCGGCTCCATCCCGTCGGGCTACGTCAGCAACTGCACCGGCGAGCAGATCAACGCCTCGTGGATCCTCACCGCCCGCCACTGCATCGACGGCATCGGTGCGATGAACGTCTACCACTCGAACTCCACGACCAACCGGGGCACCGCCGTCGCCGTCGACCGGGTCTCCGCCGCACCGGCCGGCGACATCGCGCTCGTGCACCTGAAGAGCGCCTACTCGCTGTCCACCTACGCCCCGCTCGACCTCACCGCGACCGCCAAGTCGAGCGGAACCGGCACCATCCAGGGCTACGGCCTGCGCGCGAACGCGACCCAGTCCGACGGCCTCTACCAGGCCACCGTCTCGCTCACAGGTGCGAGCACCGACGCGTACAGCGGTCGTGCGCAGCACCTCACCGGCGTGACCGGTGCCTCGAACCACGGCGACTCCGGCGGCCCGCTGCTCGTGAACGGCAAGGTCGTCGCCGTCTGCTCCACCGGTGACAGCGCCGACCCCGGCGCCGACACCAAGGCCGGCTCGAACTACGCCCTGCTGTCGCAGGCCTCGTCCTGGATCCGGACCACGGCCGGCGTCTGAACCACGTGGCGGACGGGAGGCCCGTGGCGACGCCGCCACGGGCCTCCCGTCCGTCATCAGCCGTGTCCCAGGACCGCAGCGGCTGAACGCGCGTCCACGCGCGACGACGACAGTGGAACGCATGAGCCAGTACGACAAGCGCGACCCGAACACCCTCTACCCGGCCCCGCCGTACCCGAAGCAGGAGCAGTCGCTGCCGGGCGCCGCGTGGAAGATGGACCCGAAGCCCGACCACGGCGAAGAGAGCTACGTCGGCCGGGAACGCCTCACCGGCTACCGGGGCATCATCACCGGCGCCGACTCCGGCATCGGTCGCGCCGCCGCCATCGCCCTCTCGCGTGAGGGTGCCGACCTGGTGCTGTCCTACCTGCCGGACGAGCAGCAGGACGCCGAACAGGTCCGCGACCTGCTCGAGTCCGAGGGGCGTCGCGCCGTCCTGTTCCCGGGGGACATCTCCGACGAGCAGTACTGCAAGGACCTGGTGCAGAAGGGCGTCGACGAGTTCGGCGGGCTCGACACCCTGGTCATGGTCGCCGGCCGCATGGACAGCAACGAGGACATCCTGACCCTCGACACGTCGATGTTCGACTCGACGTTCAAGACCAACATCTACTCGCTGTTCTGGCTGACCAAGGCAGCGGTGCCGCACCTCGAGCCGGGCTCCACCATCGTGACGACCGGTTCGATCCAGGCATCGACGCCCTCGGCCGACAAGATCGACTACGCCGTGTCGAAGGGTGCGATCAAGCTCTTCACCGAGGCCGTCGCCCAGCAGCTCGCGCCGAAGGGCATCCGTGTGAACTCCGTCGCCCCCGGACCGGTGTGGACGCCGCTGCAGCCGGGCTCCGACGACGCCGAGACGGTGTCGCACTTCGGCGAGACCTCGCCGTTCGGCCGGCCCGGACAGCCCGCCGAGCTCGGTGCCGCGTACGTGCACCTGGTGAGCCCGGAGTCGAGCTACCAGTCAGGGTCGACGATCACGATCGCCGGCGGAACGCCCGCGTTCTGATCGGCGTCGAGACAGACGAGGAGACCACGTGTCAGGAGTGACGCACACCGTGCTGGTCGAGTGGGACGGAGCGGACCGGTCGTCCGAGGCTGACGCCCTGTCGCGAGAGCAGCTGCCCCGTATCGACGGTGTCGAGTCGGTGCAGTCGGGGACGAGCGTGAGCACCGAGGGGCTGGAGGGCGGGTTCCACTGGATGCTCGTGGTGCGGTTCCGTGATCGGGCGGCGCTCGCCGGGTACCTGCCGCACCCGGAGCACCGGCCGGTGGCCGAGTTCATCGGCGGGGCGAGTGCTCGGGTCGTGGTGTTCGACGTCGAGGACGCGGCGTAGCCGGCAGCGCCTCCGTCCGGACTGGATCGGGGGTGCCGACGCCTCGCGCGGACCGGTACGGTGGAAGCACGACGGGCCGGCTACCGGAACGTCGCCAGCCGAAGGCCCCGCTCGCGGGGCCTTCGTTCTTCCACCAGCTCTGCGTCAGGGACGCCACGTGTGATCGTGCGTGAGCACCGCTTCGACCTGGCGCCACTGTCGAGCGAGAGTCGCGGGCCATCTCGCCCGCAGTGCCTGACGAGGGATCAGCGCCGATCGACCGCGCTGACGACCATGCCGGTGCACACGAACAGGACGCCGCCGATGAACGCCGATGCCCCGGCGACGGCACCTTGGACACCGCCGAGGCTCAGCGCCGCGATCGCACCCATTGCGGCCAGGGGCACGCCGACCAGGTAGGCGACGAGCGCGGTTTCGGGGATGAGCTTCTTCGTCGCCACGTCAGTGCTGCTTCCGACGGCGGGAGGCCTGCAGTGCGATGACCGCTGCACCGGTGACGGCGAGGCCGCCGGCCCAGGGGAGCAGGTGCATCGCGTCCGACCCCGTGTAGGCGAGCTCGCCCGTGGTCACGGTCGGAGTGGCGACCGTGCCCGTGGGGGAGACGGCCAGAGCCGCGGTGGGCTGGACGTCGACCGTGAAGGCGGTCGCGAACCCGCTCGAGGCGACCTCGAGGGAGTGCGTCGACGCCTCGGGGAACGTGACGTCGGTCGCGACCCACGGATCGCGGCTCGGCGTGATGACGTCGGAAGCGTGATCCGAGGTCACCGTGAACGGCACCGGGTAGCCGTCGGCGTCGTCGACCTCGTTGCCGAAGCGGTCGACCAGGTGGCCGCTGACGAGCAGGGTCCCGCCCTGGTCGATGGTGGGCTGGCCGCCCTCGAACCCGACCCCGAACCCGATGTACCCACCGTCGGGCTGACGGGTGGTCTCGTTCTCGAACGTCCAGACGGTGCCGTCGCGTTCGATGACCCAGCTGGTGGAGTGCGCGGTGAGGAAGGTGTCCTTGTCCTCGGCGGTGACCTCCACGCCGAGCGGTGCGGCGGCGTCGATCGTGATGTTGACGTACTGCGAGGCGGTCGTGGTGCCGCTCGTCGCCACGATGCGGAACGCGTAGGTGCCGGAGTAGCGGGGCTTCCCGGAGAGCGCGCCGGTGGCGTGGTCCAGGGACAGGCCGTACGGCAGGTACCCGGACTCGTCACCGTCGTCCTCGCTCGCGTACGGATCGTCGAGCGAGTAGTAGGCGGCCGAGTACGTCGGTGCGGGGAAGCCCTCTGCGGCGAACGTATGGGTGAAACGCTCACCGGCGACCGCGGAGAACGTGATCGGGTCGTCTTCGGTCGAGGCCTCCGGGAAGGCCGCCTCCTGCGTGACGACGGCCGTCGTGGTCGTCGCGGACTCGTCGGTGTCGCTGGTGATCGTGACGCTGATGGTCTTGCCGGCGTCCGCGGCAGCGACGACGTACGAGTCGGCGGTGACCGGCAAGGACGTGTCACCGCTGGTCCACGCGTAGGCCAGGTCGCCGGTGAAGTCGTGCCCGGTCGCCGTCAGGGTGCTGCCGACGGTCGCGTCCCCGGTGATCGTCACGGTCGGCGTCGCGGCCGGTTCTGCTGCGACGGGCGCGGTGGGATCGGGAGTCGCAGTCGCGGCCGGCGTGCTGACCGGCAGGGACGGTTCCGCGGTGGGATCAGCTGGCACCTCGGCCGTCGGCGTGGACGTCGCCGCGGGAACCGGCGGAGCCGACTCGTCAGCGCCGTCGGCCGTGCTGTCAGTGCCCTGCGCCGGGGACGCGATCGCGGTGCTCGTCGGCGTTACGGGCTGCTCGTCGGCGAAGGCGGTCGTGGCCGTCAACGCGCCGAAGCCGGTGCTCAGGCCGATGACGGCGATGGTCGCGCCGATCGCGCAGGCGCGTCGAAGTGTTGCAGTGCTGTGCTGCACGGGTGGTCCCCTCGGGTGTGCAGTCCGGCAGGAGACCGGACGTCTGAGATCGCCGGAAGCCGGCGCTCTCGGATCGTAGCCAACCTTGGAACGGGCTGAGGGCCACGTCGCGAGCATCCCCCACGAATTGGGGGCGAGTGCTCACTCCACCAACGACTGCGTCCCCAGCACGATCGCCAGCGCCAACCGCTCGGCGTCCACCGACCCCGGCACCGCCGTGTACGCCAGGATCCGCAGGTCCTCCGGCCCGACGACCAGGGTGTCGCAGTCGAGCGTGATGAGCCCGACGTCGGGGTGGTCGATCACCTTGCGGCGGGCCGTCTCGCCCAGGGTCGTCGCACCCGAGTCCCACAGTTCGACGAACCGCGGGCTCGCCGCCCGCAGGTCCCGCACGAGCTGCTGCAACTGCCGGTCGAGCGGGTAGCGAGCCGCGGTCATCCGGAGTCCGGCGACCAGGTTCTCCTCGAACGCCGCCTGTTCCGCGGGCGTGTGCACGGCGCGGCTGCCGGCACCGACCAGGTGCCGCCAGGCGGTGTTCCGTTCGTTCCCGCGCATCCCGCCGATCGGCCCCATCAAGGCTTCGTGCGGAGCGTTGGTCACGAGCAGGTTCCCGGCGGCGTCGAGCACCGCGACCGGGGTGTCCGCCAGCCGGTCGAGCAGCCGCTGCACGCTCGGCGGGATCCGCGACGGCACGACCTCCGCACCGGGGGTCGCGTGCCCGGCGAGCCCGTACAGCAGCTCTCGTTCGGCGTCCGAGACCCGGAGGGCACGCGTCAGCGCCTCGACCACCTGGGCGGACGGCGACGTCGCGCGACCCTGCTCCAGGCGGGTCAGGTAGTCGGCGGAGATCCCCGCGAGGCCCGCGAGTTCCTCGCGCCGCAGCCCGGCCGCCCGACGTCGTGGCCCGACGGTCATGCCGGCGGCCGCGGGTGTGACGTGGTCGCGGAGCCGTCGCAGGGTGTGCCCGAAGTCCGTGTCCGCCATGCCCCCAGTCTGCGCGCACGTCGCGGCCGCGTCCTGGCCCCACCAGTCCTACGACAACCGCGCGCCTCACGCCCCCGGTGTGGTCGGCCAGTTTGTGGTGATCGAAGTCGAGAGGGATCCTGGTGGCATCAGCTACTCGCAGTGAACCGCTGGCAGGACGGCATCGATCCGAGCGCTAGTTCGTGTCTCCCGGCGCCAAGTGCTGTGCGGTGAACTCGATGTCTCCGCGTTTGATCAGCGGTAGAAGCAAGGCGCTGCCGAACACCCGGCGACTCAGGTCGGCAGTGGCCTCGCGCAGGTAGGGCAGAAGCACCATCATCGCTACCTCGTTGATGAAGGCGAGCATCGTGGTCTGATCGATGGCCTGGGCGCTCCCCTCACAGGACCACTCACCGCTGAGGCCCACGACGATGTCGCCTTGGCCCGGCGCCCGGACCGTGGTGCGGAGTCGGACGCGAAAGGCAGCGTCGTCCTCCCGGTACCCGTAACCCATTTCTTGCGACAGCTGGAGCTCGGCGGAGCCTTCCGGAGCCGCTGTCGAGTCCTCATCGCGCGAAGCGCTCAGCTC
The DNA here is from genome assembly GCF_902706105.1 of Curtobacterium sp. 18060. Taxonomy (NCBI): domain Bacteria; kingdom Bacillati; phylum Actinomycetota; class Actinomycetes; order Micrococcales; family Microbacteriaceae; genus Curtobacterium; species Curtobacterium sp. 18060. The sequence goes on from NZ_CACSJV010000002.1 coordinate 14,027, forward strand.
GAAGTAGCTCACCCCAACGAGCTCGGAGGCCTCGACCATGGCGATGAGCTCGGGCGTCGGCGAACCGTCAGCCACGTGTCACCTGGTACTCGGCCGAATACGCCTTCGGGCTCACTTCGAGCCCGCGAGACCACGTTCCGAGCGCGTTGACGTTGACGACTTGCGAGAACCGATCTGCCGACAGCTGCTCCTCCTCGCAGTCATCGATGACCTGCATGCTGATCCGAGCACCTACTGCCATCGCGTACCGCTGGATGGTCGTCTGCGTTGGGTTCGCGTCATACCGTTCGAATTTCGCGACGGACGGCTGACTCACCCCCATGCGCTCCGCCACGTCTGCTTGCGTCAGCCCGTGCTTGCGCCGGAGCTCCACAAGGTCTCGAAGCAGAACGCTCGTCGACTCGAGGAGGGAGTCTGCACGCGCATCGAGCCGAGATGTAGCATCGTTCATAACTTTTATTCTATGTCCTCGGTGCTGTGGAGTCCACTCAGGGAAGCCCCCAGTGCACAGGACGCCCCTCGTGGAAGCGGGCGATCGCGATGTCGATCTGAGCGTCCTGCAGGTCGCGCGTGGCACGTGTGTTGCCCTTCACGATCTGCTTCTCGTGCAGGTGCAGGCCGACGAAGACGTCCGTCATCGTCGATGGCTCGGCATGGTACAGGCGGACTTCAACCGACCGGTTCGCCCGCTTGCCGTCCGGCAGCTGCTCCAGGACCTTGATCTTCCATCGGATCTCGAATAGGTACTCGTGAGCTCCCCGGTCGATGTCCTTCACATGCTCGACCGGGACCAGCGTGCCGGCGCACGCGTCCTCGAGGCGCTTCGTGAAGCGCCGCTTCTCGAGGGGCCAGTTGTACGGAGACCAAAGCCAGCCGGACCTGTGCATCAACTCGTGGAATTCCTCAGCCGCAGCGGCAATCGCGGCTGGCGTCGGCTCGGGTGCGTCTGGGTAGAAGGCGAAGTCGAGCAAGCTTCCCGCACTACAGCGTGAGGGGCGATCGAGCATGGTGCACAAGATACCGCCGGCCACTGACACGACCCGCGAGGGGCACACCACCCGGACGAATCGACACGGCCAGGAAACGGTGTCGTTACGATGCCTTCGTCCTGGCCCCACCAGTCCTACGACAACCGGGCGACTCCCTGCCGACAGCGTCGAGCGCGACGCTGGACCCATGACAACGACACTCATCACCGGCGCCACCCGTGGCCTCGGCAAGGAAACCGCCCGCCAGCTCGTCGCAGCCGGCCACACCGTCTGGATCGGCGCTCGCGACGCCGGCCAGGGAGCGGCCGTCGCCGCCGAGATCGGCGCACGCTCCGTCCAGATCGACGTCCGCGACGACGACTCGGTCGCCGCAGCCTTCGCGCACGTCGACGCGAACGGCGGCCTGGACGTCCTGGTCAACAACGCCGGCATCGCGATGTGGGGGCTGAACGGACCGGATGCGCTCGCCGTCTTCGACACGAACGCCATCGGCATCGTCCGCACGACCGAGGCCGCGTTGCCGATCCTGCGCCGATCGGCCAGCCCCCTCGTCGTCAACGTCGGGAGCGCGCTCGGCTCGTTCACGGCGGTCCACGACCCGGACAGCGCGGCGTCGACCGTGCAGGCCGCGGTCTACGGCGCGAGCAAGTCGGCCGTCTCGATGCTCACGGTGCAGTACGCCCGCATCGCGCCCGAGGTGCGCTTCGTGGTCCTCGAGCCCGGCTACACGGCGACCGAGCTCGGTGGGGTGCCGTACCCGCACGGTCGCCCCGTCGAGGTGAGCGCGGCGACCGTCGCGGCCGCCGCGAGCGTGGGCCCGGAGGGCCCGACCGGCGTGTTCCTGGAGGACGGCCAGCCGCTCGGGTGGTGACGACAGAGCGGACGGGCGCGCCCCGCTCAGCGGCGACGCGAAGCGTTGTGCGGGGCGCGCCGACCGAGCCTGCGAGGGAGGGGCGGCGTCGCCACGGGCCTCCCGTCCGCCGTGCGGTCGCGTCTACAGCAGCTGACGCGCGTTGGTCGACGCGAGGTCCAGCAGCTCGTCGCCGCGACCGGACAGCACCGTGCGGATGGCGTAGAGCGTGAAGCCCTTCGCCTGCTCGAGCGTGACCGCCGGGGGCATCGACAGCTCCTGCCGGTTCGCGCGCACCGAGACGAGCGCGGGGCCGTCGTGCGCGAGCGCGGCGGCCATCGCGTCCTCGAAGTCGTCGGACACGTCGACCTTGAAGCCCTTGATGCCGATCGCCTCGGCGACCGCGGCGAAGTCCGGGTTCTGCAGCTCGGTGCCGTAGTTCACGAACCCGGCGGCCTTCATCTCGAGCTCCACGAAGTTCAGCGACGAGTTGTCGAACACGACGATCTTCACGGGCAGCTTGTTCTGCACGATCGTGATGAGCTCGCCGAGCAGCATCGTCAGCCCGCCGTCACCCGCGAGCGCGATCACCTGGCGGTCCGGGAACGCCGTCTGCGCACCGATCGCCTGCGGGACGGCGTTCGCCATCGTGCCGTGCACGAACGAGCCGATCAGACGACGCTTGCCGTTCATCGTGAGGTAGCGCGACGCCCACACCACGGGGGAGCCGACGTCCGGGATGAACACGGCGTCCTGCGCGGCGATCCGGTCGAGCACCCGGGCGACGTACTGCGGGTGCAGCGGCTTCTTCTTGCCGGCGGGGACGGCCAGGTCGTCGAGCTTCTCGCGGGTCTTCCGGTAGCGCTTCAGCGATTCCTCGAGGTGCTTCGTCGGGTGCGAACCGGTCAGCAGCGGGATGAGCGCGAGGGCGGTGTCCTTGACGGTGCCGACCAGGCCGATGTCGACGGGGTGTCGTCGGCCGAGCTGCGACCCGCGGATGTCGACCTGCACGTGCTTCGCCTTGGCGGGGAAGAACTGCTGGTACGGGAAGTCGGTGCCGAGCATGAGCACGACGTCGGCGTCCTCCATCGCCCGGTACCCGGACGCGAAGCCGAGCAGGCCCGTCATGCCGACGTCGTAGGGGTTGTCCCACTCGATGTGCTCCTTGCCCCGCAGGGCGTGCACGATCGGGGCCTGCAGCCGCTCGGCCAGCGCGATGACCTCGTCGTGCGCCCCGGCGACACCGGCACCGGCCAGGATCGTGACCTTGTCGGCACCGTTCAGCAGCTCGGCGGTGCGGAGCAGCTCGGCCTCGCTCGGCACGATGCGCGGCGTCGTGCGCTCGATGCGGGTGGTGCGGTCGTCCTTCGCCTCGGCGAGCAGGACGTCGCCGGGGATCACGAGCACCGCGACCCCGCGCTTCTCGACGGCCTCGCGCATCGCGATCTCGAGCAGGCGGGGCATCTGCGTCGGGTCGGCGACGTACTCGACGTAGACCGAGCACTCGCGGAACAGCTCCTGCGGGTGGGTCTCCTGGAAGTAGCCGGAGCCGATCTCGGCGGTGGGGATGTGCGCGGCGATCGCGAGGACCGGGACGCGCGACCGGTTGGCGTCGAACAGGCCGTTGATCAGGTGCAGGTTGCCCGGGCCGCAGCTGCCGGCGCAGACCGCGAGCTCGCCGGTCAGTTCGGCCTCGGCGCTCGCGGCGAACGCAGCGGCCTCCTCGTGGCGGACGTGCTCCCACCGGATCGTGCCGTCCTTTCGCAGGGCGTCGGTGAAGCCGTTGAGGGAGTCCCCCGGCAGGCCGTAGACGCGGGCGACGTCGTTCTTGCGGAGGGTGGCGACGATGTTCTCGGCAACGGTTGGCATGCCTCCTGTCTACTCGCGGGCGGCTGCGCTGAGTGCTTTCAGAGGCTCGCCGGACCCGTGGTCGGAGTCCGGGCTGGGACGATGGTCGGATGACCGACGCGCCGCTGCTCCGCCCCCGCCGACCGGAGTCCGACGGCACCGGGATCCTCGAGCCGTCGCCCTACCCGCTCGTCTCCGTCGCGATCGCGGTCATCGCCGTGGTCGTCATCACGCTCGTCGGGTTCGCCCTCGGCACGGTCGACCTCGGACTGTCGAAGGCCCTGAACGCCCTGCACACCGGCGCGATCGGGGCGTTCACCACGGCGGTCTACCACGTCATCAGTCCTGGGCCGGCGATCGGGATCACCGTCGTCGTCGTGGCCGTGATCTGGTGGCGCACCCGGAGTCTCCGTCCGGCCCTGGCCTTCGGCGGCACGATCGCCATCACGTGGGTGCCGTCCGCGGTCGTGAAGGAGATCGTCCACCGCGCCAGGCCCGACGTCGCCGTGCTGCCGCACCCGTTCCCGGTGCAGCCCGACCCCGGGTACCCGAGCGGGCACACCGTCTACATCACGGCGTTCGTGATCGCGCTGATCTGGCTGCTGCGCGAGACCCGGTGGCACCGACTCGCACTGACGCTCGGGGTCGTCGCGATCGTGGTGGTGTTCTTCTCGGTGTCGATCGACGCGGTGCACTACCCGACCGACGCGGTGGCCTCGATCCTGTGGGCGCTCGCCGTGGCCCCGGGGGTGCGGGTGGTGTGGGTCGACTGGCTCATGCCGCGGATCCCGTTCCTGCGGGGTCGGTGACCGACCGGGTCAGGCCAGGCGGGTGCGACCCCGGGCGACGAGCAGCGCCACGACGGCCACCACGGCGGACGCAAGCATCACGATCGCCAGCGGTGCCGCCGTCACCGAGCCGCCGATGCTGACGAGCGGGGACACCAGCGCCGCGAGCCCGAACTGCAGCGCACCGAGCACGGCCGACGCGCTGCCGGCAGCGGCGGGGACCGCACCGAGCGCCAGCGCCGTGGCGTTGCCGAGCACCAGGCCGAGCGAGCCGACCGCGGTGAACAGCGGGACCGCGAGCCAGAACACGGGCGCCGCGAAGACGACGAGCAGCGCGAACGCGACCGTCGAGGCGAACACCAGGGCGATGCCGAGCGACAGCACGCCGGTGACCGAGCGCGTCTCGGTGAGCTTGGCGGACACGATGCTCACGCCCATCAGGGCCAGCGCGTTCAGCCCGAACGCCAGACCGTAGCCGACGGTGCCGAGGCCGATCATGTCCTGGTACAGGAACGGCGAGGCCGAGATGTACGCCATCATCACGGCGAACGCGAAGCCGAACACGGCGATGTACCCGAGGAAGGTGCGGGAGCGCAGCGCACGGAGCGGCGAACCGGAGCTCTTCCGCTCCTCGCGCAGCACGTCGCGGTGCGCCTTCAGGTGGGTCTCACGGATGACGGCGAGCACCGCGACGAGCATGACCACGGACAGACCGAGGACGATCGACAGCAGGCCGCGCCAGCCGATCGGACCGGTGAGCAGACCTCCGAGCAGCGGAGCGACGACGGGGGCGACCCCGCCGACGATCATCATGAGCGAGAACGCGCGGGCTGCGGGCTTGCCGGTCGCCAGGTCGGAGATGACCGCACGGCTGATCACCATGCCGGCCGCACCGCCCAGGCCCTGCAGGAGTCGAGCCGCGATGAGCACGCCGATGTTCGGTGCGAACACGGCGGCGACGCTCGCGAGGACGCACAGTGCCGCGCCGGCGATGAGCGGCGGCACGCGGCCGAACCGGTCGGACAGCGGGCCGAAGACGAGCTGGCCGGCCGTGACGCCGACCAGGAACGCGGTCAGGGTGAGCTGCACGGTGGTGGCGCTCGCACCGAGCTCGGTGGTCATCTGCGGGAACGCCGGCAGGTACAGGTCGGTGGCGAAGGGGGCGACGGCGCTGAGCAGGCCGAGCACCAGCAGCAGCGGTGTCGTGATGCCCTGCTGCCTGGTCGTGGGTGTCGCGGCGTGCGCGCGGATGGTTCCGGTGTCCGTGGTCATTGTTATGAAAGCATAACTCATTGCCGATCCTCGGTACAGTACGGACATGCACTCCGCCGTGTCCGACCACGTCCTCGCCGACATCGCCGACGTCGTGCTGCGGATCTCGCGGGAGATCGACCCGCACGGTGCCGGGGCGCTCGACATCGTGCCGCTCACCGGGACCGAGGCGCTCGTGATGCGCTGGGTCGACCGCAACCCGGGCACCTCGCCGAGCGCGACGGCCGAGGCGACGGCACTCAAGCGCAGCAACCTCAGCGTCGCGCTGCGGTCCCTGGTGGAGAAGGGGATGGTCGAACGTCGGCAGGACCCGGACGATGCACGGACCGTGCAGCTGCACTCGACCGACGTGGCACGGGAGAGCATCGGACGCCTCCGCGCGCACTGGGCCGGCAAGCTCCGCGCCGCGCTCGGCGACGACGACGCCGGCTTGCCCGAGGCCCTCGCGCTGCTCGACCGGATCGACGAGGCACTCCGCGGGGTCTAGTCCTGCGGGGCGTCGTCCTCGATCGGCAGCAGTCGCCGAGCGCCGTGGCCTTCGTCGCCGAGCGTGTCGCCCGGGTTCACGACCGAGCACGCCCCGAGCGAGACGCAGCCGCACCCGATGCACTGCGTCATCTCCTGCTGCAGCCGCTCGAGTTCCAGCTGGCGGGCCCGGAGTCGTGCACGCCACCGCGCGTTCAGCCGGTTCCAGTCGCGCAGGGACGGCATCCGGTCGGCCGGCAGCGTGCCGAACTGCTCGGCGACCTCGCTGAGCGGGATGCCGAGGCGCCTCGCCACCTGGATGATCGCGATCCGCCGTTCGACGTGTCGCGGGTACATCCGGGTGCCGCCGTCGGTGCGCTCGGGCCGGATCAGGCCCTTGCGCTCGTAGAAGTGCAGGGCCGACGCGGCGACGCCGGTGCGTCGGACGATCTCGCCGATCGGGAGCAGGTCGGTCGGGCGGGGCGGCTGGATCTCGACCATGGTCGAGATCCTACGGTGGATCTCGACGCGACGAACGGCCGGTCGGGAGGCCCGTGGCGGGCCCGCCACGGGCCTCCCGACCGCCCGTCGGTCGCGTCTACCGCTGCTGGAACGACTCCCAGAGCAGGAACGCGGTGAACAGGACGAACGGCGTGCACGCCACCACGTTGAGCCAGCGGTGTTCGACGACCACCGCGACGAACTCGCGCAGGAACGCACTCGGCACGTAGTACGGCGCCGTCGGCGAGCCGACCACCTGTGCCGGCAGGCCGAGCCGGCGGGCCAGGGTGGCGGCGCGGAGCACGTGGTAGTCGTTCGTGACCACGACGACCTGACCGTCGCGCCCGGCCTCGGCCTGCACGGCGCGGGAGAACCGCAGGTTCTCGCGGGTGTTGCGGGACTCGGTCTCGGGCCGGACGTCGTCGGGGTCCGCCCCGTTCGCCAGCAGGTACTCCGCCATCGCGGTGCCCTCGGCGCGCGGTTCGTCGTCGCCCTGCCCGCCGGAGGGGATCAGCAGCGGCCGACGCCCGGCGGCCCGTTCGGCGCGGTACACGACGAGTGCGCGGTCGAGGCGGCTGCGGAGCAGAGGCGGCACCTCACCGCGGATCAGTCCGGAACCGAGGACGACGATCGTGTCCGGCGCGGTGCCGTGACGCATCCGGCCGTAGACGACGGAGTACACGGCGAACGCGACGAGGGACACGGCGAAGTACCCGCACACGAACACCATCAGCACGGCGATCGCGATCCGGGCGCCGTCCCAGAGCGTGAACCCCTCGCCGCTCGCGGACACGAACAGCGCGATCGCCACCGCCGGCAGCACGAACACGAGCACCCCCGCGACCAACGACAGGGTGTTGCCGAGACTGCGCCCCTCGGAGCGGAGCATCCGGAACCCGTTCGCGATGAGGGCCACGCCGAGGACGACCACCGCGAGCGGGACGAGCAGCAGCACGGTGCCGACGACCAGGCTGAACCCGGGGACCACGAGCGTCAGCGCGGTCACGGCCGTCGCGAGCGCGAAGAACGCGGCCGCCGTCAGGAACACGCCGTTCCGGAGCATCCGCGGATCGTGGCGCCGTCCCAGGGCGTACAGCAGCAGGAAGACCAGCGCGAAGCAGGCCGGCACCCCCACGGAGGTCATCGGTCGGCCGAACGGAGCGCGGTCATGCGCTCACGGTACCGGCCGCGGGGTCAGGCGACCGCGCGGCGGATCAGGTCGGCGACGGTCGCCTCGTCCGCCTCGGAGAACTCCGGCGTGATCGCCCACGACGTCGGCCAGAACGTCCCGTCGTCGAGTGCGGCAGAGTCCTGGAACCCGAGCGTCGCGTACCGGGCCTTGAACTTCGCGGCGTCCTGGAAGAAGAACGCCGCCTTGCCGTCCTGGTAGTACGCGGGCATGCCGTACCAGAGCTTCGGCGCGAGGTCGGGCGCGACGTCGAGCGCGATGCGGTGGATGCGTTCCGCGAGACCGCGATCCGGCTGGGGCATCTCGGCGATCTTCGCCTCGACCGCGGCGGCGTCCGCTGCCGCCTTCTCCGCCTTGGTGCCCTTCGTGCCGCGGGTGCGTTTGACCTCGGCGGCGTGCTCCTGCATCGCCGCGCGTTCCTCGTCGGTGAAGGTGCCCTCGGCCTTCGTCGTCCGTGCCATGGTGGTGCCCTTCCGTGTCGGTGCGTCGATCATGCACCCGATCACGCTCGTCGCGCTCGTCCGATCGCGCTCGTTGCGCTCGTCCGATGGTGCCGGTGGCAGGCTCGGACCATGACCTACATCGCCAGCGACGACCGCTACGACTCGATGACGTACCGCCGCACCGGCCGCTCGGGCCTCGACCTGCCGCTGCTCTCCCTGGGGTACTGGCACAACTTCGGTGACGACGTGCCGTTCGAGACGCAGCGCGCGATCAGCCGTCGGGCCTTCGACCTCGGCATCACGCACCACGACCTCGCGAACAACTACGGCCCGCCCTACGGTGCGGCCGAGGTGAACTTCGGGCGCCTGATGCGTGAGGACTTCCGGCCGTACCGCGACGAGATGGTCGTGTCGACCAAGGCCGGGTGGGACATGTGGCCGGGTCCGTACGGCCAGGGCGGCGGTTCGCGGAAGTACGTGCTCGCCTCGCTCGACCAGTCCCTGCAGCGGACGGGCCTGGACTACGTCGACGTCTTCTACTCGCACCGACTCGACGCCTCGACCCCGCTCGAGGAGACGATGGGCGCGCTGCACACGGCGGTCCAGCAGGGCAAGGCGCTGTACGTCGGCATCTCGTCGTACGACGCGGAACGCAGCCGCCAGGCCGCCGCGATCCTGCGCGACCTCGGTACCCCGCTCCTCATCCACCAGCCGTCGTACTCGATGCTCAACCGCTGGATCGAGACCGAGGGGCTGCTCGACGCTGCCGGCGAGCTGGGCTTCGGCGTGATCGGGTTCACCGCGCTCGCCCAGGGCCTGCTCACCGGCAAGTACCTGGACGGGGTGCCGTCTGATTCCCGAGCCGCCGCCGGCAAGTCGCTCGACGCGTCGAGCATCACCCCGGAGGTCGTCGGGCACCTCCGGGCACTGAACGACGTCGCCGCGGCTCGTGGACAGTCCCTGGCGCAGCTCGCCCTGGCCTGGGCGCTCCGTGACGAGCGGGTGACCTCGCTCGTGATCGGGGCGTCGAAGGTGTCGCAGCTCGAGGACAACGTCGCGGCGCTGGCGAACACCTCGTTCACCGACGAGGAGCTCCGCACCATCGACGAGCACTCCGTCGGCATCACCGACGTCGACCTGTGGGCGGGAGCGCGTGCCGGCGAGGTCTCCTGACCGCGGACCTACGAGCGGTTCGGTCCGGCGCCCACCGGGGTGCGACCGCGGAGTCGTTCGCGGCTGAGCGCCGGCAGCGCGAACCCGGTGTCCCGTTCGAGCACGTGGGTGCCCGGCGCGACGATCGCGTCGATCGCGTCGAGCAGCCCGTCGTCGAGGACGATCTCGGACGCCTGCACGTAGGCGTCGACGTGCGACACGGTGCGCGGCCCGATCACCACCGAGGACACGTCCGGGTGGGTCAGGGCGAAGGCGACCGCGAGCTCCGACACCGTGAAGCCGGAGTCGTCGGCCAGGCGTCCGAGCCGGTCGGCGACCTCGAGCTTCCGACGGTTCCGCGGGGCGCCGATGTCGTACGCGTCCGGGTGCTCGTCGACGTGCGGTGAGCGTGGTTGGACGGTGCCGTTGCGGTAGGTGCCCGCGAGCCAGCCGCCGGCGAGGGGTGCTCCGGCCAAGACCCCGAGACCGAAGCGGCGGGCGACCGGGAACACCGTGCGCTCCGCCGTGCGGGTGAGGATCGAGTAGGGCACGTGCGTCGCGGTGGCGCTCTTCGACCCGGACCGGAGCCACTGCGCCTCGACGAGCTCCTCGGCCGGGAACCCGGGGAGGCCGAAGGCTCGGATCTTGCCCTGTGCGACCAGGTCGGCGAGGGCGTCGAGCGTCTCGTCGAGCGACGTCGCCGGGTCCGGTAGCGCCGGCTGGTACAGGTCGATGACGTCGGTGCCGAGTCGCTGCAGGCTCCGCTCCACGGCACGGAACATCCACCGCCGCCCGTTGCCCCGGTGCGCCGGGTCCTGGTCGACCGGGGCGCCGAACCGCACCGACAGGAACACGTCCTCGCGCCGTCCGGCGATCGCCGCGCCCACAGCTGTCTCGGCCAGGCCCGCGCCGTCGGCGTCCGAGACGTCGACCGACGTCACACCGCGGGTGAGCGCCTCGAGCACGAGGGTCACTCCGGCCGACGGGTCGTGGGCCGCGACGCCGGAGACGGCACGCGTCCCGAGCGTCAGCGAGCTGACGGGCGCCCCCGTGCGCCCCATGCGTCGCTGTTCCATGCGCGCCACGATATGGGCCGAGCGGGCCGCAGGACGGTCCGGTGACGAAGCATTACCCCTGGCCCCGACCGGAACGGTTGGTACGATGGGAGCAGTTCTGAAACACGCAGTGTGTATCTACCGGCCGCCGGCTCCCCGGCGGACAACGGCGGCACCCGATGGGTCCGCCCCCACCGAACCGGGCCGGGCCGAGAAGGCACACCCCCATGCTCCACACCAGTCCCACCCCGTCCGCGCCCGCCCCGGAGCGCACGGACCCCGCGGCCGGCGCAGACGCCTCGCTCGTCTCCCTCGCCGGACGCTGGTACTTCCCGGTGGCGTTCATCGCCCGCCTGCCGTTCGCCATGATGGTCGTCGGGGTCCTCACCCTCGTCGTGGCCGCGCGTGACTCCGTCGCCCTCGGCGGCGTCAACTCCGCCTCGGTCGGCATCGGTGCCGCGGTGTTCGGACCGATGGTCGGCGCCGCCGCGGACCGGTTCGGCCAGCGTGCCGTGCTCGTCCCCGTCGGCCTCGTCAACGCGGCGCTGCTCGGCGCGTTCCCCTTCGTCGTCAGCGGCAGCGCGCCGGACCTGGCCGTGCTCGCGATGGCGTTCTGCATCGGGGCGTCCGCGCCCCAGGTCGCGCCGATGTCCCGGACCCGGCTCGTCGCCATCATCGCGCAGCGCATGCGGCCGGCCCGCCGCGAGAAGACCCTCAGCGGCACGATGGCGTACGAGTCCGCCGCCGACGAGACCGTCTTCATCATCGGCCCGTTCCTGGTCGGCATCCTCGCCAGCGCGATCGCCCCCTGGGTCGCCGTGGCCGGTGCCTCGGCCCTGACCTTCGTGTTCGTGACCGCCTTCGCGCTGCACCCCACCGGCAAGCTCGTGCTCGGGCAGCACGAGGAACTGACCCAGGCCCCGGCGCGCCAACTCCTGCGTCCGCGGCTCGTCGTCGTGGTCGTCGGGATCCTCGGCATCGGCCTGTTCTTCGGCTCGACCCTGACGTCGCTGACGGCGTTCATGGAGACCCACGGCGAGGCGTCCCAGGCCGGCCTGCTCTACGGCCTGATGGGCATCGGTTCGGCCGGACTCGCGCTCGGGTCCGCAGCGTTCCCGCGGTCGTTCGGCCTCGGCTGGCGCTGGCTCGTGTTCGGTGTCGTCCTGCTCGGCGGCGCGATCGCGTTCTCGCAGGCCGACTCCGTCGTGGCGGTCGGCATCGTCCTGGCGATCATGGGCGTCGGCATCGGTCCGACCCTCGTCGCCCAGTACAGCCTCGGTTCGGACCGTTCACCGGTCGGCCGGTCCGCGACCACGATGACGATCCTCGGATCCGCCGTGATCGTCGGGCAGTCGATCGCGTCCGCCATCACCGGCGACCTGGCGGAGCAGCACGGCACGTCCGTCGCGATGGTGCTCCCCGCGGCCTCGGCAGCGGTCGTCGTGCTCGCGGCCGTCGTCAACCTGCTGCTGCGGCGCCGTACCGCCGCCTGACGATCATGACTCGGTGTCGTCGACCAACAGGTCCTCGTGCCGGTAGTCGTCGGCACGCAGCCCGGCGCGGGCGATCATGTGCGTCGAGACGGGCACCAGGAACAGCTGGAACACCATGATGGGCAGGACGACCCAGAACGCCGTCCAGGTCCCCACCGCGACGACGATCGCGGCCAGCCCGAACGCCAGCCCGAGCACCTGCGGCTTCGCCATGGCGTGCAGGCGGACGAGCGGGTCCGGGAAGCGCACGATGCCGACCCCGGCGCCGAGGGACAGCAGCGAGCCGATGAGCAGCAGGGCGAGCGCGACCCACGCCCGCACGCCGGCGCCGTCGAGGAACGCCTGGATCATCTCGGTCACGACTGCTCCTCTGCTTCGGCGGCGTGCTCGGGGGTGGTGACGCTCAGGCCTTCGTCCGACGGGTCCGACGACGGCGTGACCGCTCGCGCCACCGCGACGGTCGCGAACACGCTCGTCGCCGCGATCACCACGAGGACGGGGATCCCGGTCAGGTCGCGCCGGACCACCATCGACGCCGCGATCACCACGAGCACGGTCGTCAGGACCATGTCCGATCCGATCATCCGGTCGAGGATCGTCGGGCCGCGCACGATCCGGAACACCGCGAGCGCGAGGGTGGCGCCGAGCAGGGCCAGGACCAGGGCGATGCCGATCCCCATGACGACGACGGCGGCGCTCATCGGGTGACCTCCGGCAGCGGTTCGGACAGTTCGGAGACGTCCTGCTTCGAACCGAGGGCACGGATGACCATGGCCTCGATGCCGAGGGCCTCGCGACGGGCGGCCTCGACCTGTTCGACCCGCTCGGTGTCGAGCACGTGCAGCAGCAGGCGCCGACGGCGGAGGTCGACGTCGGCGACGTACGAGCCGGGCACCAGCGAGATCGCGAGGGTCGCCAGCGTGAAGGTCATCTCGGCGGTGGAGTGCAGCTGCACGAGCGTGATGGAGCTGCGGCGGACGCCCCGCGGGCGGAACGCGACCCAGGCGACCCGGAACGATGCCGTGATGACGAGTCCGGACCACACCACGAGGAACCGGACGGCGTGCACGATCGAGAACCGGGCCGACAGCGGGACCGGCGGGAGCGGCAGCGCCTGGGTGACCAGGAGCGCCACCACGATGCCGCAGAGCAGGGTCAGTGGCGTCCACGAGCCCCAGAGCAGGGCCCACAGGACGGTCAGTCCGGCGACGAGCGGGACGTCGTACCGCCACGCCACCGCGATGCGGCGGGCGTTCGCGACGTGTCGGGTGTCGGTGTTCACCGGTCACCTCCGAGGACGGCCTGCACGTACCGGTCCGGCGACTCGAGCGACTCCGCTGCGCGGCTCGCGTACCCGTAGAGCGGGCCGGCGACCACGGTGAGGGCGACGGATCCGAGGACCGCGACCGTCGTCACGCCGACGAGCATGCGCGGCAGCCGGACCTTGGTCGGCGCTTCGCCGACCGCCTCGGTCGACCCGGTGGTCGGACGGGAGGCACTGCTCGCGTGGGGTGCGTCGGTGACCGTCACCGAGCCTCCTGGGTGGAAGGCCTCACCCGTCTCCTCGGAGACGGTCAAGGGGGCGGGTTCCGGCGACCGCAGGGCTGCGTGCGGTTCGGCGGTCGTCGCGTGCGGCGCCGCCGCCTCGGCCGCGGGCTTCGGCCGCCAGAAGGCGGCGTCCCACACGCGCATCAGCGCGTACAGCGTGAGGAGCGACGTGACCACGCCGGCGGCGATCGTGACGTACGCCAACGGGGAGCCGTCCTCGGCGGCGGCGCGGAACAGCCCGAGCTTACCGATGAAGCCGGAGAACGGCGGGATGCCGCCCAGGTTGAACGCCGGGATCAGGTACAGCGCGGCCAGCAGTGGCGCGGCCTTCAACAACCCGCCGAGCGACCGGGTCGACGTGGTCCCCCCGACGCGTTCCATCAGGCCGGACACCAGGAACAACGTGGTCTGCACGACGATGTGGTGCACCGTGTAGAACACCGCGGCCGCCGTCCCCGCGACCGTCCCGAGCCCGACACCCATCACCATGAAGCCGATGTGGCTGATGAGCGTGAAGGACAGCAGGCGCTTGACGTCGGTCTGGGACACCGCACCGAGCACCCCGACGACCATCGTCAACACCGCCACCACGAGCAGCACGTTGTTCAACTGCGGCCCGGGGAAGATCACCGTCTCGAGGCGGATGATCGCGTAGATGCCGACCTTCGTCAGCAGGCCGGCGAAGACGGCCGTGACCGGGGCCGGGGCGGTCGGGTACGAGTCCGGCAGCCAGAACGCCAGCGGGAAGACCGCCGCCTTGATGCCGAAGCCGATGAGCAGCATCGTGTGCAGGAGCAGCTGCACGTGCTCGGGCAGATCGGCGACGCGCTCGCTGATCTGGGCGATGTTGACCGTGCCGGTCGCGCCGTACACCAGGCCGATCGCGGCGAGGAAGATCGCCGACGCGATCAGGCTCGTGACGATGTACGTGGTGCCGGCCCGGACCCGCTGCTCGCTACCGCCCAGGGTGATGAGCACGTAGCTCGCCACGAGCAGCATCTCGAACGCCACGTACAGGTTGAACAGGTCGCCGGCGATGAACGAGTCGAGCACGCCCGCGGCCAGGACGAGGTAGGTCGGGTAGAAGATCGTGACCGGGGCTTCACCGTCGTCGGCTGCGAGCCCCTGGCCGATCGAGAACAGCAGGACGATGAGCAGCACGCTGGCGCTCACCGTGAGGAGCAGGGCGCTCAGGCGGTCGACCACCAGCGAGATGCCGTACGGGGCGTCCCACCCGCCGACCTGCACGACGATGGTGCCGTGGTGGTCGACGAGCACCATGAGGGTCGCGGCGACGGCGAGTGCGACGACGAGCACCACGACGGTGATCGCTCGCTGCAGCTTCTGGTGCCGCAGGAGGCCGAGTGCGACGGCTGCGCCGAGCAGCGGGACGAGGACGAGGAGCGGGACGAGCCAGGTCATCGGTTCACTCCGTCCTGGTGCGGTTGGTGTTCGTGCGGATCGTCGGCGTCTTCGGGGGACTTCGGGTCGAAGTCGGCTTCCGGGTCGTCGTCGGGGTCGTCGCGCGTGCGGCCGATGGCGACGTCCGCTTCGTCGACCTCGACCTCATCGGCACGGGACAGCTGCCACGAGCGGTGGATGAGGGCGAGCAGGAACGCGCTGACGGCGAAGGTGATGACGATCGCGGTCAGGGCGAAGGCCTGGGGGAGCGGGTCGGTGATGCCCTCGGAGGACTTGCCGATCGGCGGGTTGCCGGCAGCGCCGGACATCACCAGCAGGAGCAGGTTCAGGGCGTTGCCGAGCAGCAGGAAGCCGAGCAGCATCCGGGTCAGGGACCGCTCGAGCAGCAGGTAGACGCCGCAGGAGAACAGCACGGCCATCGCGATCACGAGGACGAGGGTGACGGTCATGTGGCGCTCCCTTCCGGGGTGGGGGCCTCGAGGGTGTCGCGGACGGACCCTTCGGTGGTGTCGCGGGTGGGTGCCCCGGCATCCTCGAGGCGTTGCCGGTCCACCTCGGCGCCGAGGCTGCGGAGGACGTCGAGCACCAGGCCGACGACGACCAGGTACACGCCGATGTCGAAGAACGTCGCGGTGACGAACTCGACGTGGCCGAGGATCGGGACGGTCGCCTCGAAGAACTCGGAGTACAACGCTTCGCGCCCGAAGAACAGCGGCACGATCGCGGTGATCGCCGCCGTCGCGACACCGAGCCCGAGCAGTCGACCGGCACGGACCGGGGCGGCGGCGCCGAGTTCGGCCGGGCCGCCCGCCAGGTACCGGGCCGCCAGGGCGATGCCGGCGACGAGGCCACCGGCGAAGCCGCCACCGGCCGCGTTGTGCCCGGCGAACAGCAGGTAGACCGACAGGACGATGAGCCCGTGGAACAGCAGTCGGACCACGACGTCGAGGAGTGCCGAGCGGCCGGTCGGGATGGCGGCGCTCGTCGGCAGCCAGGCGCGCGGCTCGCCGTCGGTGCGCTGGCCGTCCGCCGTCAGCGTCTCCGGCAGGTCACGGAGCCGGGGCAGCGTGTCCTCGCGGGAGTTCACGAAGATGAGGCTCGCGACGCCCGTGGCCGCGGCGACGACGACGGTGAGCTCACCGAGGGTGTCCCAGCCGCGCAGGTCGACGAGGGCGACGTTCACGACGTTGAGGCCGTGCCCGAACGAGCTCGTGAGCGCGGGCAGGTCCGGCCAGATCGGGTCGGCGGTGCGCGCCGAGGCGGCGACGATGACGACGATCGCCAGCGTGAGGCCGGCGAGCCCCG
The DNA here is from genome assembly GCF_902706105.1 of Curtobacterium sp. 18060. Classification (NCBI taxonomy): domain Bacteria; kingdom Bacillati; phylum Actinomycetota; class Actinomycetes; order Micrococcales; family Microbacteriaceae; genus Curtobacterium; species Curtobacterium sp. 18060. The sequence continues at coordinate 30,347 of NZ_CACSJV010000002.1, forward strand.
CGAAGAGCGCACGGACGATGCGGAACCGGCTCGGGTTCGTCGTCGCGATGCGCGGGGGGAGCCGCCGGAGCACCAGGACGAACGCGATGAGGGTGACGGTCTCGACCACGAGCTGCGTGAGGGCGAGGTCGACCGCACCGTGCAGGACGAACAGGACGGACATGCCGTAGCCGGTCACGCCCACCAACACGGCGGCGGCGAACCGGGTCTTCGCGGTGAGGACGGCGATGGCGCCGACGGACATCACGATGACGACCGGGATCTGCCCCCACGAGTCGGAGAACCGGACGTGGAACTCCCACGGCCCGCCGAGCACGAGGTTCGCGAGCGCACCCGCCACGAACACCGACAGGATCACCGTCAGGTAGTAGGGGAGCGACCCCCGCTGGACACCGGCGGTCAGGCCCGTCGCGAACCGGTCGAGGCCGCGCATGAGGTGCCGGTAGGTGCCCGAGGCGCTCGGGAACCCGGCGAGCTGGTGCTGCAGCGCCTCGACCGGACGTCGGAGGGCGAACAGTGCGAGACCGCCGACCAGGGTGACGGCCGAGATGCCGAGCGCCGGTTCGAGGCCGTGCCAGAGCGCGAGGTGGGGGACTTCCTCGCCGGGGAGCGAGGCCGCCGTCGCCGCGGGCTCGATGCCGTGCGCGACGACCGGGGTCAGCAGGCCGAGGGCGAGACCGGTCAGCGCCAGGATCGACGGCACCACACCCAGACCGTGCAGGGCGTGCGGTTCCGTCTGGGCGACGTCGGGCTTGCGGGCGAACGCTCCCCAGAAGAAGCGGAGCGAGTACGCCACGGTGAGCACCGAGCCGAGCGTCACGCCGACGAGGGCGAACCAGGCCCAGCCGGCGTCGGGTCCGTGCAGCGATTCGGTGAAGCCGGTCAGCACGGCTTCCTTCGCGACGAAGCCGATCGTCGGCGGGATGCCGGCCATCGACACGAGCGCGAGGGCGGCCACGACGGCCAGCCACGGTGCCTTCCGGCCGAGGCCGCTCAGGCGCCCGAGGTCGCGGGTGCCGGTGGTGTGGTCGATCGCCCCGACGACGAGGAAGAGTGTGGACTTGAACGCGGCGTGCGCCACGAGCAGGGCGACCCCGCCGAGCGCCACCGCGGGCGCGCCCCACCCGGCGGCGAGCACGAGGAACCCGAGCTGCGCGACGGTGCCGTAGGCGAGCAGGAGCTTGAGGTCGGTCTGGCGGAGCGCCCGGTAGCCACCGATGAGCATTCCGAGGACACCGAGCACGGTGATCGTCTCGCGCCAGCCGTCGAGCAGTGCGAACGCCGGAGCGAGCCGGGCGACGAGGTAGATGCCGGCCTTCACCATCGCTGCGGCGTGCAGGTACGCGCTGACCGGGGTCGGAGCTGCCATGGCCGCGGGCAACCAGAAGTGGAACGGCACGATCGCCGACTTCGTCAGCGCGCCGAGCAGGACGAGGACCACCGAGACGGTGACGATCGGTCCGGTCGGCGGGGCGGCGATGATGCCGGAGAGCGAGGTCGTGCCCGCCGTGACCGACAGCATGACCAGGCCGGCGAGCATCGCCAGACCGCCGGCGGTGGTGACGACGAGGGCCTGCATCGCGGCCGCTCGGCTCGCACGCTTGTCGGCGTCGTGTCCGATGAGCAGGTAGGAGAAGACCGTGGTGGCTTCCCACAGGACGAAGAGCACGATGACGTCGTCGGCGAGGACGAGCCCGAACATCGACCCGGCGAACGCGGTCAGCACGCCCGCGAACCGGCCGATCCCCGGTTCGTCGCGCCCGAAGTACGAGGCGCAGTAGACGAGCACGAGGGCCCCGACGATCGACACCACGAGCGCGAGGACCCACGACAGGGCGTCCATCCGCAGCGTGATCTCGAGGTCGAGCTGCGGGACCCACCGGTGCCGTTCGACGACGCTGCCGTGCAGGGCCGCGTCCGTCTGCAGCACCGTCAGCACGGCGGCGGCTGCGGGCGCGAGGGCGGCCACGGTGAACACGCGGCGGCCGAGGACGGGGGTCAGGGCGGGGACGATCAGGGCGACGATCGCGAACGCGACGAGGACGAGGACCATCGGGCACCTCCTCGGGGTCGGGCTGCAGTCCGGCTCACTGGGCCCTCACAGCCTACGAAGAGTGGGATGTGGAGAACCTGTGCGACCGGACAGCCTGCTCGCGCTCGGTTCACACTGTGAACACCACTCTGCCCGCGCTCCCGGCGGGCTGTCCGGCCCACGTCGCCTCGACGTCCGCCAACCGCACGGCCGTCGCGTCCACCCGGACGGTGCCGTCCGCGATCGCACCGACGATGCCCGGGAGCTCGGCGACGAACCCGGCGCGACCGACCGAGCCCTGCCCGCTGCCGACGATCGTCAGGCCCGAGGCGCGCAGTGCCGCGGACGGGATCGTCGCCTCGTGGCCCGCGGTGGAACCGATCGCGATCCAGTCGAGTCGGCGGCCCGGGTCGGTGCGGGCGGTGACGGCGGCGCGCATCACGTCCGCCGAGGGCTGGCCCCAGACGTAGTCGATGACCACGTCGACGTCGGCTGCCGCTGCGCCGAGGGCGTCGACGTCGGCCAACGGCAGCACGACGTCGGCGCCGAGGGCGGTGAGCGCCGCCAGCCGCTCCGGGTTGCGCCCGCTCGCGACGACGTGTGCGGCACCGAGGTGCTTCGCCACCTGCACCGCCGCGGTGCCCGAGGCCCCGGTCGCGCCGAGCACGAGGACGCGGCTGCCCGGGGCGAAGTCGATCCGCCGGCGCAGGGCCACCCACGACGACAGCACCGGGTTCACGCCGGCGGCCACGGTGACCGGGTCGGCACCGTCGGGCAGGACGACGCTCGCCCGCGGGTCGACCGCGACGCGCTCGGCCATGGTGCCGCGGGTGTCGCTCGCGACGGCGACGTAGCGGAGCGTGCCGTCGGGGAACCGGGCGACGCCGTCGACGCCGGGGACCAGGGGGAGCGCGCCCTCGCTGGTGTAGTGCGAACCGTCGGCCTGCGAGCGGACCCGCGGGTGGAGACCGGCCGCGACGACGTCGACGACGACCTCGCCGGGTCCGGGAGTCGGTTCGTCGAACTCCTGCCAGGTCGGGGCGTGGCCGAACTCGGTGACGACTGCTGCGTGCATGGTGTCCTCCATTTGCTTCGTGTTACGAACAAAGTAGTTCGCATCACGAAGTTCGTCAACTAGGCTGGAGTGGTGCAGGAGATGACCGAGGACGAGCAGCTCGTCGATGCCCTGGGCGAGGCCGCGTTCCGGACGATGGGGCCGCTGACCGGGCTCGCGGCCGATGCCGGGCTGTCGCTGACGCAGCTGCGGGTCCTCGCGATCCTGCGTGACCGTCGTCTGCGGATCGGTGACCTGGCGCAGTACCTGGGGCTCGAGAAGTCGACGATGACCGGGTTGGTGGCGCGCGCGGAGAAGAAGGGGTTGCTCGCGCGGCAGCCGAACGCGGACGACGCCCGCGCGGTGGACGTCGTGATCACCGACGCCGGTCTCGAGGTGGCGCGCTCGCTCGAGGGCGCGATCCGCGATGCACTGCTGCCGCTCACCGCCCGGTTGCCGGAGCGGGACCGGCGGCAGCTGCGCGCACTCCTGGAGCGGATGCTGCGCTGAACCCTCAGCGGCCGTGCGCGCGTGCCGGGATCTGTGTCGCGAGCTTGCCGCCGGAGACGTCGAGCAGGGTGCCGGTGACGTAGCCCGAGGCGTCGCTCGCCACGAAGACGAGCAGGTCGGCGACGTCGTCCGCGGTCTCCCACCGGCGCAGCGACAGGGTGTCGAGCAGGCGGTCCTGGGCCTCGGCCGGCATGGTCGCGAACCCGTTCATCGCCGTCGGGACCATGCCCGGCGCGTACGCGTTGACGGTGATGCCCCACGGGCCGAGCTCCGACGCCAGCACCCGGGTGAACGAGACGACCGCAGCCTTGGACGCCGCGTAGGCAGCGCTGCCGACACTCGGGATGATCGCGGCGAACGAGGCGGCGTTGATGATCCGCCCCCGCCCCGCGGCCTGCATCACCGGCGCGACGGCCTGGCTCATCAGGAAGGTGCCGCCGAGGTTGACGTCCATGCACCGGCGCCAGGCATCCCACTGCAGCTCGGCGACGGTGCCCTCGACGTTGATGCCGGCGTTGTTCACGAGCACGTCGATCGTGCCGTGCCGGGTGACGACCTCGTCGACGGCGGCCCGGACCGAATCCGGGTCGGCGACGTTGCACACGACGTGGTCGAGCGGGAAGTCGGGTTCGAAGGCCAGGTCGAGGGCGACCACGCGGCACCCCTCGGCGACGAAGCGATCGGCGAGCGTGCGTCCGATCCCGCGTGCTGCGCCGGTCACGACCACCACACGGTCGGTCAGGTCGAGGTGCATCGTTGCTCCTGTCGTCGGTTGCTGCAATAGGCATACTATTGCAGCATGGCGAAGCAACGGGTGCTCTGGGTCACCGGCGGCGGCAGCGGCATGGGTGCCGCGAGTGCCGAGGCCGCTGCGCGCGACGGGTGGACGGTGGTGCTGAGCGGGCGGCGCGTGGACCGGCTCGAGCAGGTCGCGGCGACGATCACGGCCTCCGGCGGCACGGCGGCGGTCCTGCCCCTCGACGCTGCCGATCCCGCTGCCGTCGCGTCTGCGCGGGACACCGTGCTCGAGCGGTTCGGACGACTCGACGCGGTCGTGCTCGCCGCCGGGCTGAACGCGCCGCGGCGCCGGTGGGACGACCAGTCGTTGCCGGACTTCCGCGCGATCGTCGACACGAACCTCACCGCGGTGGTCGCGGTCGTCGACGCCGCACTGCCTGCGCTCCGCGAGTCCGGCGGAGTGGTCGTCGTGGTGTCGTCCTACGCCGGGTGGTCCTTCCAGCCCGGCGCCGGCGTCGCGTACTCCGCCTCGAAGACCGCGCTCGGTTCGGTCGTCCGGAGCCTCAACCAGCAGGAGGCAGACCACGGGGTCCGGGCGACGCACCTGTGCCCCGGTGACGTCGCGACCGACTTCCTCGACCAGCGGCCGTCGGTGCCCGACGCCGCCGCACGATCGGCGATGCTGCAGCCGGAGGACATCGCCCGCGCGGTGTCGTTCGTGCTCGAGGCGCCGTCGTACATGCGCGTCGACGAACTCGTGGTCAGCCCGGTGTCCCAGCGGTGACCAGCACGTTCGACCGCGTCCTCGACCAGATCGGTGCCGACGTCGTCTCCGGCGCCATCGCCGTGGGCAGCCGCCGGAGCATCGACGACCTGGTGGCGTCGACCGGGGCCAGTCGCAGCATCGTCCGCGAGGCCGTCCGCGTCCTCGTCGCCCTCGGCCTGGTCACCGCGCGGCGCCGGGTCGGCGTGACCGTCCTCGGCGTGCTGGAGTGGGACGTCCTGGATCCGCGGGTCGTGCGGTGGCGGCTCCGGGGCCCGGACGGTGACCGCGTGGCGGTCGAGCTCCGCGAACTCCGCGCGGCGGTCGAACCCGCCGCAGCCGCCGCAGCAGCCCGGCGGGCGCCCCTCGACGAGTGCGCGGACCGACGGGAGGCGCTCCGCACCACCGCGGACGAGCTCGCGGCCGCAGCGGCCCGCGACGACCGCCTCGACTTCGTGGCCGCCGACGTGCGGCTCCACGCGCTCGTGCTCGACCTGTCCGACAACACGCTGTACCGACGCCTGCACCGCGTCGTGGGCCAGGTGCTGCGCGAACGCGGGAGCATCCGCCCGGACCGGCACGACGTCGGCCTCCACCTCGCGCTCGCCGGTGCCGTCGTCGACGGCCACCCGGACGACGCGGCCGCGGCGATGCGGGCGATCGTCGAGCGCACGTGAGCGGTGCTCCGCCGACCTGGGAAGATGGAGTCCGGTGCGCTCCTCCGGCGCCCGTGGAGGGTGAGCGTGGACGCAGCACAGGACCTGGTCGTCCAGCTCATCGGCACCCCGTGGACGTTCGTCGTGGTCGGCCTCGTGCTCGCCGTCGGCAGTGTCGCGGTCTTCCTCCCCAGCCAGGCGCTCGTCGTCGCGGTCGGCACGCTCCTGGTGGGTGGTGACGGCGGCCTCCTGCCGGTCCTCGTCCTCGTCGTCGCGGCCGCGATCGGCATGGTCCTCGGCGACCTCGGGCTGTACCACCTGGCGCGCTCGGTCGACCTCGGCTCGAGGTCGTGGTTCGCGCGTCCGAAGGTCCGCAAGGCCCGGGACGCCATCGACGGCCGCTACCGTGCCGCTCCCGGGCGCATCGCGGTCCTCGGACGCTTCATCCCGATGGGCCGGCTGACGACGAACCTGGTCGGCGCGGACAGCGGGCTCGACGTTCGGCGGTTCCTGGTGAGCTGCGTGCTCGCCGACGTCGTGTGGGCCGCGTACTGCGTCGGCATCGCGGCGGCCACCGGGCGCTGGAGCCGCGAGCAGCCCTTCCTCGTCACGACCCTCGCGGTCGTGGCGTCGATCCTGCTCGGCCTCGCGATCTCGGCGATCGAGAAGGCCGTGCGACGACGCAGCGAGGCGGCGGCTGCGGCCTGACGAACGTAGGGTGGGGACACCGTTCGAAGGAGAACCCGTGCTGCTCGACGACCTCGTACCGGACCCTGACGCGCTCGAGCGCATCGCCACCGGCAGCACGTGGGCCGAAGGACCCTGCTGGATCCCGGCGTCCCGCACCCTGCGCTGGTCGGACATCCCCGGCGACCGGGTCCTGCAGTGGCACGCCGACTCCGGCGAGACCTCGACGTACGCCGAGGGCGTCGAGTTCACCAACGGCCGGACGCTCGACCGCGACGGCAGTGTCGTCCAGTGCTCGCACGGACTCCGGCGGGTGGAGCGCGACCGCGACGGCGTCGTCACGCCGATCGTCGACGCCTGGGCCGGCGTGCGGTTCAACTCGCCGAACGACGTCGTCGTCGCGCGGGACGGCAGCGTGTGGTTCACCGACCCGGCCTACGGCATCACCCAGCCGCGCGAAGGCCACCCCGGCGTGCGCGAGTACGGCGACCACTGGACCTTCCGCTGCGGACCGTCCGGTGAGGACCTGCGCCCCGTCGCGACCGACGTCGACGAGCCGAACGGACTCGCCTTCGACCCGTCCGAGCGGGTCCTCTACATCGCGAGCTCGTCGGGGGACGAACCGGTCATCCGCGCCTACGACCGCGTCGGTGACGGCGGCGACCTGCTCAAGAACGGCCGGGTGTTCGCGCGACTCGAGCCGGGCGAGGGCGCACCGGACGGCATCCGGGTCGACGGGCACGGCAACGTGTGGTCGTCGTCGCACCGCGGCGTCGTGGTGTTCGACCCCTCCGGCGAGCGGATCGGCGAGGTGGCCGTCCCCGAGGTGACGTCGAACCTGTGCTTCGGCGGCGGCGACGGCACGACGCTGTTCCTGACGGCGACGACGTCGGTGTACCGGATCGCCACGACGACGCGGGACGCTGCCGTATCCTGACTCGGCCATGCAGTGCGACTACTTCGACCGCGGGGTGTGCCGGTCCTGCACGCTCATGGGGCAGCCCTACGCCGACCAGGTCCTCGACAAGGAGCTCCGTACCCGCGAATTCCTGCACGACGCCGTCGAGGCGGCTGGCGGCCCCGGAGCCGTCACGTGGGCACCGGCGATCACGAGCCCCGAGTCCGGGTACCGGAACAAGGCGAAGATGGTGGTCGGCGGCTCGACCGAGCACCCGACCGTCGGCATCCTCGACCACCGGCAGCGCGGCGTCGACCTGCGGCGCTGCGGGATCTGCACGCCCGGCATCCGACACGCGCTGCCCCTGCTCGCCGACTTCGTCCAGACCGCGGGGTTGATCCCGTACGACGTCGTTGCCCGACGCGGCGAGCTGAAGTACGTCCTGGTCACCGAGTCGCCCGACGGCGAACTGATGGTGCGGTTCGTCCTGCGGTCCGAGGGGCAGGTGGCTCGGATCCGGCAGTACCTCGATGTGTTGCGCGACGCCTTGCCGAACGTGGTGGTCGTCACGGCGAACCTGCTTCCCGAGCACAAGGCCGTGACCGAGGGTGACCGGGAGATCGTGCTCACCGAGCAGGAGACGCTGCCGATGCGCCTCGGCGGGATCACGATGCACCTGCGGCCGCAGAGCTTCTTCCAGACCAACACCGCCGTCGCCACCGAACTGTACGCGCAGGCCTCGGCGTGGATCGACGAGCTCGACCCGGCGTCGATGTGGGACCTGTACTGCGGCGTGGGCGGGTTCGCCCTGCACGCTGCGCGACCGGGACGAGCGGTGACCGGCATCGAGACGAGTGCCGAGGCGATCCGTTCGGCGAAGCAGTCCGCGCGCGAGGCCGGGCTCGAGGGGCTCCGGTTCGCCGCCGACGACGCCACCGAGCACGCACTCCGCGCCCGACCCGACACGGTGCCCGAGCTCGTCCTGGTGAACCCGCCACGACGCGGGATCGGCGAGGCGCTGTCGACCTGGCTCGAGGAGTCCGACGTGCAGCACGTCGTCTACTCGAGCTGCAACCCGGTGACCCTGGCGAAGGACCTCGCGCGCATGCCCTCGTTCCGGCTGCGCCGCGCTCGTGTGCTCGACATGTTCCCCCAGACCGGCCATCTCGAGGCCGTCACGCTGCTGTCGCGGAGGTGATCGGGGCCTCCTGGCCGGCATTGCCAGGGAATTGCCAAGGTGACGTACCCGGGTACGGGTCGATGACCATGGCCATGGGCATCGAGGCGTACAGGTTCTGGTGCGGGGTACATAGCACCAACGGGTAGAACCGTTTGTCTCGGTTTGATAACGGTGAAGAGTTTCCTATGGTTGCCGACCGAGGTGCCGCCGGCCCGATGACCACTGCCCCCGGTGGCGCACCCCACAACTGACCGCGATCGGTCGGGGTGGGCAGTGGATTCCGCGTTCGAAGCGGCTCGTGACCCCGGTGGAGCAATCACATGAAGAAGCTTTCCCGTACCCGCACCATCGTCGGCGGCCTCGCGTTCGCCGGCATCGCCGCGACCGGTGTCGGCCTCGCGGCAACCCCCGCGAACGCTGCGTCCGGCTCGACCTGGGACGCCCTCGCGCAGTGCGAGTCCGGCGGCAACTGGGCCATCAACACCGGCAACGGCTACTACGGCGGCCTGCAGTTCAACCTCGGCACCTGGCAGGCCAACGGTGGCGTCGGCAGCCCCGCCGGCGCGAGCCGCGAGGCCCAGATCGCCGTCGCCGAGCGTGTCCTCGCCACGCAGGGCTGGGGCGCCTGGCCTGCCTGCTCGGCCCAGCTCGGACTGAGCGGCACGAGCGGTGCCGCACCGGCCGCCGCTGCTCCGGCTCCGGCAGCCCCCGCTGCTCCGGCCCCGACGCAGCAGGCCGCACCGGCCCCCGCTGCCCCGGAGCAGGCCGCGCCGAGCACCCCGGCTCCGGCTCCGGCACCCGCGCAGGAGGCCGCCCCGGCAGCCACCACGCCGAGCAAGCCCGCCGCCGTGAAGACGAGCGGCAAGACGTACACGATCGCCTCGGGCGACACGCTCGACACCATCGCCACCAAGCTCAAGATCGACGGTGGCTGGAACAAGCTGTGGGCCGCGAACACGTCGACCATCGACGACGCGAACCTCATCTACTCGGGCCAGGAGCTGCAGCTCCCCGCCTGATCGTTCCACCGGACGAACACGTCGACGCCCCGCGACCTCGGTCGCGGGGCGTCGACGTGCGTGACCGGTGGTGGGAGCCTGCGGGCGCTACTGCCGGTTGTCGGCCAGCCAACCGGCGACGTCGTCGGACCGCAGCGCCTGTGACAGCGAGCCGACCGCCAGGTCGTTGAGCGTGACGTAGGACTGCCCGTCCGGCGAGGTTCCGGACCCCGCAGTCGGCACCGTGAACGTCTTGAGGTCGTCGGTCCGGACGTCGCGCAGCGACCATCCGAGGCCGACGAGGGTCGGGAAGGTCAGTCCGGCATCGACCGCCAGGTGCTCGCTCGTCGCGGTCACGAAGTCCTGGATACGCCCGGGGTTCGTGATCGTGCCGCGGGAGAGCAGCCCGCCGACGACCCCGCGCATGAACGCCTGCTGGTTCAGCACGCGGGTGTGGTCCGCGTCGGCGAACGAGTACCGCTCGCGCACGAACGCGAGTGCGGCGTCGCCGTCGAGCCGGTTCGCGCCGGCGACGAACTCGTGCTTGCCTGCGGCGAACGCCTGCCCGGAGTCGACCGTGACACCGCCGAGGGCGTCGGTCATGTCCTTGAACCCGGTGAAGTCGATCTCGGCGACGTGGTCGATGCGGACGTCGAGCAGCTGCTCGACGGTCTGCACGGTGAGCGGGACGCCGCCCCACGCGTACGCGGCGTTGATCTTGGCGCTCCCGTGACCCGGCACGTCGACCCACGAGTCACGCATGATCGACATCAGGTACACGGCCTGCCGGTCGGCCGGGACGTGCGCGAGCATCAGGGTGTCCGAACGGCCACCGGCCTCGGATGGCTTGCCGTCCGGTCCGCGTGCAGCTCGTGAGTCGGACCCGATGAGCAGGATGTTCTCGCCGCCGGACGCAGCGGGTCGGGTCCCGCTCGGGAACGGGTTCGCGATCGTGTCGTGGCGGGCGTCGAAGCTGCGCGCCAGGCCGCCGACGAAGATGCTCGCGACGACGGCGATCACGGTGGCGATGCCGACCAGCGAGCCGACCGTCGCGAGCAGTGCGACGAGGAGCGGGCGTCGGCGCCGCGGGTGGCGTCCGCTTCGGGTGGCGGTGTCGGCGGCCAGGCGGGCCGCCCGTCGTTCGGACATGCGGGACTCCAACGGGTTCGCGTCGGCGTGCCACCGACCGACCCATCGTACCGCATCTGGTATTTCAGGTACAGCGTGTCAGTTGTTCGGTTGCCGTGACTTCCCGAGCAGTTCCGTGAGTGCCGTCCGCAGTGCCGGGTCGTCCGGCAGGACCTCGCGCTCGATGTGTCGAGCGGTCTCCCACGCTCGGCGTCCGTGATCGGTCACGGTCACGAGGCGCCGGCGTCGGTCGTCGGGGTGCGGGGTGCGCTCGACCAGGCCGTCCCGCTCCATGCGCTCGAGGGTCCGTGACATCGTCTGCGGTTGCACCCGTGCCGTGCGGGCGATCGTGTCGGCACCGGTGGGGCCCGTGCGGATCAGGATGTCGACCGCGATGAGGGCTGCGTGCGGCAGCCCGATGGCGCGGAGGCGTTCATCCCAGTCCCGCTCGACCGAGCGTGCCGCGGCCGACAACAGCCGGCCGAGGGGCCACTGCTCGGTCGTGTCGTCCATGGGCGCAGTCTACGGTCGCCAGCTGTCGCGGTCGGCGTCGCGGTCGGCGTCGCGGTCGGCGTCGCGGTCGGCGTCACGACGGCGTCGCAGCCGTCTAGTAATCAGCATGCTGACGACCGGTGTACGCTCACCGTCGTGTCCCGCTTCCTCCGCATCGTCCTCCCCGCGCTCGTCATCGTGGTCTGGCTCGCGATCGCCTCCGTCGGCGGTCCGTACTTCGGCAAGATCTCCGAGGTGTCGACGAACGACCAGACCTCGTTCCTGCCGGCGTCGGCCGACGCCACGAAGGTGCAGGAGCGGTCGTCGGAGTTCCGGCAGGAGTCGGGCGCACCCGCGATCATCGTGCTCGAGCGCGACGGCGGCATGTCGTCCTCCGACCTGAGCGCGGCGAAGGACCTCGCGACCCAGCTCGGTGACCGCGACGACGTCGAAGCCGTCAGCCCGGTGATCCCGAGCGAGGACGGCGACGCGGTCGAGATCGTCGCGACCCTCACCACGGCAGCCGACACCGGTGACGCGGTCGAGGCGATCCGCGCCGACGTCGACGACGCCCTGCCCAGCGGCGTCAGCGGGTACGTCACCGGGCCCGCCGGGTTCACCGCCGACCTGACCGAGGCGTTCGCCGGCATCGACGGCCTGCTGCTCGGGGTGGCGCTCGCCGCGGTCTTCGTGATCCTGATCATCGTCTACCGGTCACCGCTGCTGCCGATCCTCGTGCTCGGCACCGCGACGTTCGCCCTGTGCGCCTCGATCCTCGTGGTGTGGTGGCTCGCCAAGGCCGACATCGTCACCGTCAACGGCCAGGTGCAGGGGATCCTGTCGATCCTGGTGATCGGCGCCGCGACGGACTACGCCCTGCTCTACACGGCGCGCTTCCGCGAGGCGCTGCGCGACCACCGCACCGGCTGGGGTGCGACGAAGGCGGCCCTGCGGGGGAGTCTCGAGCCGATCCTGGCCTCGGGCGGCACCGTCATCGTGGGCGTGCTCTGCCTGCTGCTCTCCGACCTCAACTCGAACAAGGCGCTCGGTCCCGTCGCCGCGATCGGCATCGCGTTCAGCCTGCTCGCCGCCCTGTCGCTGCTGCCCGCCCTGCTGCTCGCGTTCCGCCGCGCCGCGTTCTGGCCGCTCCGTCCCGCGTACGGCAGCGCCCATCCGGTGCTCACCGGTCCGGACGCCCGCGGCATCTGGGCCCGCGTCGGTCGGCTCGTCGCCAAGCGTTCCCGGGTGGTGTGGATCGTCTGCACGGTCGGGCTGCTCGCGATGGGCACGGGACTGGTCGGGCTCAAGGCCGACGGGGTCCCGCAGAGCGACCTGGTCATCGGGGCCTCGCAGGCACGCGACGGGCAGGACGTCCTGGCCGACCACTTCCCCGGTGGCTCCGGCAGCCCGGCGCAGGTCATCGGGTCGGAACGCGACCTCGACGCACTCGTCGACGCCGTCACGGGGGTCGACGGCGTCGACGGGGTCGTCGCCGCCGCGAAGGACGCCCCGTCCGGCACGGTGCCCGTGACGGGCGACTCGCCCTCGAACGGCGCCGCCACTCCGACGGTGTCGCGCGGCGACGTGCTGCTCGAGGCCACGTTGACCGACCCGGCCGACTCGGACGCCGCCGAGCAGACGGTCCGCGACCTCCGCACCGCCGTCGAACGGGTCGATCCCGGCGCGATCGTCGGCGGGGTCACCGCGACGGCCGTCGACACGAACGACACCGGGATCCGCGACCGCACGCTGATCATCCCCGTGGTGCTGGTCGTGATCCTGCTCATCCTGATGCTCCTGCTCCGCAGCGTCGTCGCCCCGCTCGTGCTCATCGGCAGCGTGATCGTGTCGTTCGCCGCCGCACTCGGCGTCGGAGCGCTCGTGTTCGACCACGTGTTCCACTTCCCCGGTGCGGACCCGAGCGTGCCGCTGTACTCGTTCGTGTTCCTCGTCGCGCTCGGGGTGGACTACAACATCTTCCTCATGACGCGGGTGCGGGAAGAGGCGCTACGGCACGGTCCGCACGAGGGGGTCCTGCGCGGACTCGGGGTCACCGGCGGGGTGATCACCTCGGCGGGCGTGGTGCTCGCGGCGACGTTCGCGGCCCTCGGCGTCATCCCGATCCTGTTCCTCGTGCAGATCGCGTTCGTCGTGGCGTTCGGCGTCCTGCTCGACACGATCGTCGTCCGTTCGCTGCTCGTGCCGGCGATCGCGTACGACCTCGGTCGGCGGGCCTGGTGGCCGTCGCGCCTCTCGCGCGCGAACCATCACATGTGACACGCTGGGTGCATGCCAGTTCCTTCGACGCAGCCCGCCGCCGAGCGCAAACTCCTCCGTGACACCGTGCAGGACAAGATCCGCGACGCGATCATGGACGGCACGCTGGAGCCCGGCGAGCGACTCAACGACGACGACCTGATCGCGTGGCTCGGGGTCTCCCGCACCCCGATCCGCGAGGCGCTCGCGGAACTTGCCCGTGCCGGCCTGATCGAGATGGCACCGAACCGCTACACCCGCGTGGCGGCCCCGACGAAGGACGAGCTCCTCGACGCCTACCGCACGCTCGGCGTCATCTACGGGGGCGTCGTGCGCCTCGCGGTGCCCAACTTCACCGAGCCGCAGCGCAAGAAGATCGTGAAGATGCTCGACGACGTCATCGCGCGGGTCGGCGCCGACGAGCAGGACCAGGTGGCCCGCAACGGCGCCGACATCTACTCGCAGTGGGCGGACGCCTGCGGCAACCCGTCGCTCGTGCAGCTCTGCCGGTCGACCACCGACGGGCTGTCCTTCAAGCTCCGGGTCCCCGAACTCGCCGAGCTGATCCCGGCCGCGGTGATCCTGCCCGAGCTCGACAAGCTCAAGGCAGCCGTCCTGGCGAAGGACCCGATCGCGGCAGAGCTCGCGATGGAGGCCATCCACCTGCTGCCGTCGCGCGCGTAGCGCCCCGTCGCCCAACGCGACCAGGAGACGGACGGGAAGCCCGTGGCGATCCCGCCACGGGCCTCCTGTCCGTCGTCACGCGCGTTTCGAGCGCGAAAGCGACAGATGTCCGCGAACATTCCGCGGCAGACTGTCGCTTTCGCGGGAATCCCGGCGGGTGCCGGGCGGCGGGCGGCGCGTCTCGAGCCGCGACGCCCGCGTCAGTGCGCGACGGCGCTGATCATCCCGAGGCCGACGCTGATGCGGTCGGCGACCTCGATGAGGTCCTCGGCGAGGGAGTCCAGGTCGCGGTCACGCAACTGCGTCAGGCGCCCCGAGATCGACAGCGCCGCCGCGATCCGCCCCGAGGCGTTGCGGATCGGTGCCGCGATGCAGAACCGGCCGAGCGCGAGTTCCTGGTTCTCCTCGCACCAGCCGCGCTTCGCCGAGACGGCGAGGTCGGCCGTCAGGGCGTCGTGCGTCGTGATCGTGTGGTCGGTGTACCGGGCCAGGTCGTCCCCGAGCAGCGAGCGGCGCTCGTCCGGCGACAGGTCGAGCATGAGCGCCTTGCCGAGCGCCGACGCGTGCATCGGCTGCCGCATCCCGATCATCGTGTGCGACTTCGGCGCGAGCGAGCCCTCGAAGTGGCAGAGGTAGATGCACGACGCGGCGTCCTGCACGCCGACGTTGGCGGTCAGCCCGACCCGGTGCGCGAGTTCCTGCGCCGCTGAGCGGCTCTCGCGGTGCACCGGGTTGTGGTTGAGCCCCTGGCTGGCGAGCTCGAGCACGGCCCGACCGACCGAGTACGCCTGGGTCTCCGGGTCGCGTCGGACGTACTCGAGCGACTCGAGCGTCGCCAGGAGCCGCCCGGTGGTCGAGGTCCCCAGCCCGATCGCCCGCGCGATGTCGGAGGCTCGCACCGCGCCGTCGGACGCGCCGAGCGCACCGAGGACCGCTGCGGCTCGCTCGATGCTCTGGTTCGGAGGGGTGGTCGCCATCCCCTCATTCTGGCCCGTCCCGGCGCGCGTCAGGAGACCTTCACGGCGCTCGCGGTGACGAACGGGGATCCGTTCGTCGCGGTCACGACGACCCGCAGGGCCGCCGTGCGCACCGGATCGACGTCGTGGATCCGGTGGCGGTGCCGGTTCGCGTCGACCGCGGCGAGCGTCCGCCAGGTCCCGTCGACGCACGCCTCGATCCGGTAGTCGCGGGCGAGTGTGGGCACGGCGTCCCAGGGGGTGCGGTGGTGGTGCAGGTTGATGAGGTCGGCGTCGACGTCGTCGTTCCAGACGATGCGCACCTGGTGGACGTCGACGGGCTCCGCCCAGTCGAGCGCGAGCACGGCTGCGCCGGCACCCGCACCGGACGACCACATGTGCGGTCCGCCGAACGGGCGCTGGTGGCCGTCGCTGACCCGGGAGGCCCGCCACGCGTCCGTCTCGCCGGATGCGGTGAACGCGAACGCGTGTCCGCGCAGGGCGCGCGCCTCCCAGTCCGTCACGGGCTGTCCGGACTCCTCGGGGATGTGGTTGTCGAACTGCTCGTCGTCGGCGGCGCGGGCGCGCAGGGCCATCACGCCGTAGGGGTGTCCGTCGGTCAGGACCAGGCGGACGCCGGGCTGCCGACGGACCACGACGACCGCGTTGCACGGTGCGTCCGGGTGGAAGTCCAGATCGACGACCGCTTCGCCCGGTCCGGCGGCGACGTGTGCGGAGTGCGTGCTGACGTGGTCGATCGGGGCGTAGTTCTGGGGCTTGCCGGTGGTCCAGAGCTCGATGGTGAGCTCGGTGTCGTCGTCCGCCTCGGTGCGGAGCCGGAACTCGCCGAGCGCGGGGTCGGCGGGCAGGAGGATCGCGACGTCGCGGTCCAGGTCGAAGCGGTCGGCGGTCGCGAACGGCGTCGTGTCGATCGTGGTCAGCTCGCTGCTCGCGGTGATGCGGGCGGTGCGGGCCAGGTCGGCGGGGTCGTCGGCGCGGACCCCGATGACCGGTGCGTCCTCGCGCAGCAGGGTCTGCTGCAGCAGGGCGATCTGCTCGGTGCCGAGGGACCGTGGCGTCGTGCCGTGCCGGGCGACCAGGTGCGCGGCGGTGCCGGCTGCCTGCCCCTGGGCCGCGCAGGTGGCCATCACTCGGGTGGACCCGAACGCGACGTGCGACGCGGAGATGTCGCGGCCGGCGAACAGCAGGTTCGACACGTTCGCCGAGTACAGCGACCGGAACGGGATGTCGTAGGTGCCGTTGGTGTACCGCTGCTGGGCGCCGGCGGTCTCGGCGTAGACGCCCTCGACGGGGTGCAGGTCGATCGACCAGCCGCCGAACGCCACCGTGTCGGGGAACGAGCGCTGCTCGAGCAGGTCCTGCTGCGTCAGGGTGTGGTCGCCGACGAACCGGCGGTACTCGCGCTTGCCGGGGATCGCGCCCACCCAGTCGAGCGTCAGGGTGTCCGCGTCGAACGCCCCCGAGTTCTTGATGTGGTCCCAGATGCCGTAGACGACGCCCCAGAGCTCGTCGCGGATGCGTTCGTTCTCGGCGACGGTGTCGAGTTCGCCGCCCCACTCGATCCACCAGTAGTTGCAGCCGTTGTCGCCGGTCCGGATCGCCCGGTTCGCCAGGATCGGTGTCGTGCCGAGGTCCTTCGCGATCGACGGCGGCACGAACTTCTCGGGGCGGCCGGTGTCGTGCGTGGAGAAGAAGATCGAACTGCCGAGCAGTTCGTCGTCGGCCGTTTCCGGCGCCCACTCCTCTCCGTGTTCGTCGCGGCCCTCGCGCCCGATGCGGTACTCGGCGCCGGCGAGGGCCCCGACGAGGCCGTCGCCCGTGCAGTCGAGGAACACCGGTGCGGTGAACGTCGTCTCGATCTCGGACCCCATGGTCCACCCCGTGACGGCGGTGATGCGCGGTGCGCCGCTGGCGTTGTCCGTCGTCTGCACGGTCCGCACGTCGGTGTTGAGGTGCAGGTGCACGTTCGGCTCGGCCCGGACCAGGTCGAGCACGACCTGGTCCCAGTAGACCGCGTTGCCCTGCGGGTTCCGGTACTGGTTCTCGAGGAAGAGCTCGCCCATGATCCCGGTCTCGCGGGCGAACCGCTGCGTGCCGTGCGCCGTCGCGCCGACCACCCACACCCGGATCTCGCTCGAGGCGTTGCCGCCGAGGACCGGGCGGTTGGTGACGAGGGCGACGCTCGAGCCGAGGCGGGCTGCGGCGACGGCCGCGCTGACACCGGCGAGACCGCCGCCGACGACCACGACGTCGTGGTGCTGTTCACGGGATTGCATGGTCGGAACGGTATCACTCGGTGGCGTGTCTTTCCCACTGTGTGGCAATGTGTGCCCGGCGAGTGCTATCGTCAACGAATTCTCGACAACGAAGTGTGAGGCCCCACCCATGAGCGACGGAACCCGGACGCAACCCAGCGTCGATGCCGCCACCGCCCCCGACGTCCAGGTGGCCCTGGGCGACGACGCACGCCGCCAGGGCATGCGGAAGGTGATCGTCGCCGCCGGCGTCGGACACTTCGTCGAGTGGTTCGACTTCGGCCTCTACGGCACGTTGGCGACCGTCATCTCGCTGTACTTCTTCAAGCAGGGCGACCCGCAGGTCGCACTGCTGTCGGCCTTCGCCGTGTTCGGTGCCGGCTTCGTGATGCGTCCGCTCGGTGGGCTGTTCTGGGGGTCGCTCGGTGACCGGGTCGGCCGGAAGACCACGCTGGCGACGGTCATCCTGATCACGAGCGGCGCGACCGCCGTGATGGGGATCCTGCCGACGTACCAGAGCGTCGGGATGCTCGCGCCGATCCTGCTCGTCGTGGTGCGGCTGGTGCAGGGCTTCGCCGCCGGTGGCGAGGGTGCCGGGGCGACGACGCTCCTCGCTGAGTACGCCCCGTCGAACCGGCGCGGCTTCGTGACGAGCTTCATCGACGTCTTCGGCTTCGCGGCGTTCATCGTCGGTGGTGGCCTGGTCTTCCTGTTCACGGCGATCGCCGGGGACGGAGCGCTCGAGTCGTGGGGGTGGCGTGTCCTGTTCCTCGTCGCGGTGCCGCTCGGTCTGGTCGGGTTGTACTTGCGCACGAAGCTCGAGGACACCCCGGAGTTCCGCGCGCTCAAGGCCAAGGGGGAACTCGCGAAGAACCCGCTCCGCCGCTCGCTCCGGACCGGGTGGAAGGCACTGCTCTTCTGCGTCGGGTTCGTCGTCCTCAAGGCCGTCGGCTACTGGATCCTGCAGACCTTCATGCCCTCGTACCTGCAGGTCGACCTCGGGTACTCGCCACTCGTGTCCTACGGCGTCGTCGTCATCGGGTTCCTGGTGATCGCCGGGCTCGTGCCGTTCTTCGGGCTGCTCTCGGACAAGATCGGTCGGAAGCCTGTCATGCTCGCCGGGTGCGCGGGGTTCCTCGTGCTGACGTACCCGACGCTCATGCTCATGGACGCCGGCAACTTCTGGGCTGCCGCAGCCGCGATGGTGTTGCTCGGCCTGTTCATGGCGGCGTTCGACGGGGCGGTGAGTGCGGCGATGGCCGAACTGTTCCCGACCGCCATCCGCTACGGGTCGATGGGCATCGCCTACAACATCAGCGTCGCGGTCTTCGGCGGCATCACGCCGTACTTCGCCACGTGGCTGATCAGCGCGACGGGCAACACCTTCGCGCCGGCCTTCTACGTGATGGCGGCCGCCGCGATCACCGGCGTGACGGTCCTCCGCGCACGCGAGACGCACAAGCAGGGACTCGCTGCCGAGTGAGCTGCACGTGAGGGGTGTCGCAGGGGCTGTGGGGTGACCTACCAGGCGGATTCCATGTCCCCTGCGCGCGCTCCGGTTATGGTTTCCCGGTGAGCAACGAACCCGAGCAGACGACGGAACCCGCGCGCCGCGGTGCCGTGACGCCGCGCCACGGGCGCCAGAAGCGACGAGCGGGCGTGGTGTTCCCGGCGATCGCGGGCGTGCTCACGATGGCGGTCCTGCTGAGTGGCGGGTACGCGGCCTACGCCTACAACCAGCTGTCCGGCGGCGTCACGATCGTCAACGCGATCACCGGCAAGAAGGACACGAAGAACGACGTCGACGGCAAGGCGCAGAACATCCTGCTGGTCGGCGACGACCACCGGCCGGACAACGCCACCCCCGAGCAGCTCGCCGAACTGAGCACCGAGTCGGACGGCGGGGCGACGAACACCGACACGATGATCGTCCTGCACATCAACGCCGACGGCTCACAGGCGACGATGATCTCGTTCCCCCGCGACTCGTACGTCGACATCCCGGACGTCGGCAAGGGCAAGCTCAACAGTGCCTTCTACTACGGCACGCTCAACGGTGGCGGCGACACCGGTGGCGCGAAGATGCTCATCAAGACCATCGAGAACCTGAGTGGCCTGCAGATCGACCACTACGTCCGGGTCTCGCTGCTCGGTTTCTACCAGGTGGTCAAGGAGCTCGGCCCGGTCGAGGTCTGCCTGAACCAGGCGACCAACGACCCGTACTCCGGCGTCGACCTGCCGGCCGGCAAGTCCACGCTCGACGCCAAGCAGGCCCTGTCGTTCGTCCGCCAGCGCCACGGTCTGCCGAACGGCGACCTGGACCGCAACGTCCGACAGCAGTACTTCCTGTCGCAGGAAGCCCGGAAGGTCACGTCCGCGGGCACGCTGCTCAACCCGGTCAAGATGGGCAACATCCTGAAGGCGGTCGGGGGTTCGATCCAGACGGACACGAACCTGCTCGACCTCGCCTCGCAGATGAGCAACCTGCGGCCGGCCAACATCCAGTCCGCCACGATCCCCACCCTCGGCACGCCGACCATCTACGTGAACGGTTCCGCGCTGTCGATCGTCGAGATCGACACCGTCGGGCTGCCCGCCTTCGTGCAGGGACTGGTCGGCGAACCGGACACCTACACGAAGGCCGCGGCCGCGCAGCCCGCGAACACCTCGGTCACCGTGCTGAACGGCAGCGGTGTCACGGGGGCCGCCGCCGCAGCGGGTCAGGTCCTGACGAGCCGCGGGTTCCAGGTCGCACCGCCCGGTTCCTCGGACCCCACCACGGCCACGCAGGTGCAGTACCCCGCCGGCCAGGAGGCCCAGGCGAAGGCGGTCGCGGCGGCCGTGCCCGGTGCCGTCGCGGTCCGGACCGGTGCCGTGACGGGCGTCACGCTCGTGCTCGGTACCGACGGCAAGGCCCCGAAGGCCGCCAGCGTGCCGAGCGCGCCCGCCTCGACGCCTGCCGACACCGGCTCGGGGTCGAAGCCGAGCAAGCAGGCGACGAAGGAGCCGGCGCCGAAGTCGACCGACGTGCACAACTACGGCACCGAGGGCACCTGCATCAACTGAGGCCGCGGCCGCACCGGATCGCTAGGTTCGAGGGGTGAGCAGCGCAGCGCGTCCGATCGTCCTGATGACCTACAACATCAAGAACCCGGATCCGGAGCACGACTGGCCGGCCCGACTCCCCGTGCTCCTCGACGTCATCCGTCGGCACGACCCGGACCTGGTGTGCGTGCAGGAGGCCTTCGCGCACCAGCTCGACGACCTGCGCGCCGGGCTGCCGGGCCACGCGGACGTCGGACAGGGCCGTGAGGGTGGCGCCGCGGGGGAGCACCCGGCGGTGTTCTACCGTCGCGACCGGTTCCGACCGACGGACGAGGGCTCGTTCTGGCTGTCGGACACCCCGGACGAGCCGGTCTCGAACACGTGGGGCAGCCTGTTCCCGCGCATCGCGAACCACGCCGTGTTCCTGGACACCGACGGACCTGCGGTCACGGTGCTCACCACACACCTGGACCACGAACCCGGCGAGCACGGCGACGAGGTGCGCGGCAAGAGTGCGGCGCTCATCGTCGAACGGCTCGCGCGGGAGACCGGTCCGGTCATCGTCGCCGGGGACTGCAACGAGCCGGCCGGTGCCGGAACCGCGTCACGGGTCTTCGCCGACGCCGGGTTCGACGACACCTGGGTCCTCGCGGGTGACCCGGGTGACCGGACCGCGACGTTCAACGACTGGCTGCCGCCGGTGGACACCGGGGAGCGCATCGACTGGGTGCTGACCCGCGGGGTCACCCGCACCGACCGGGTCGTCATCGACCACGACGGGCCAGAGACGTGGTTCGCGAGTGATCACTTCCCGGTGGTCGCGACGATCCGCGTGTGAGTCAGCAGCTCCGCTGCGCGTGCACGGGCATCGGGGAGCCGAGCACCGTGACCGTGGTCTCGTTCGTCAGGGCCGAGACGCCGTTGGTGCCGGCGGGGTCGTCCGTGCGCTCGTCGTCCGAGGTGGGGTCGACCCAGCCCTCGCGCAGCAGCAACTGCCACGCGCGGGAGTCGTCCGAACCGTAGGACACCCGTTCGGAGCGCGGGGCGTCCGCGATCTCGTCGGCGATGTCGTCACCGACCTGCACGCCGCCGGGGCCGGTCAGCTCGATCCGTGCACCGAGCCGGCTGCGGACCTCGTCGCGCAGCACCCGGATCTCGACGGCGTTGCCCGCCCGCGCATCGGTGGCCAGGGCCGCGACGCGGATGGCGCCACCCCACGTGTAGGTGGTGCCGGCCGGGAAGCACGCGCCGCCGTCGCCCTCGGCCGTCTGGGTGCGCGACGGGGTGCCGAGCAGGCGGTCGAGCAGGCTCACGGTCAACCGGGAGTCGCGCATCGAGGACTCGATGACGGTCTTCCCGCCGTTGCGGAGCACCAGGGACTCGGCGTCGAGCTCGATCGAGTCGACCCGCCGGAGCTTCGCGTTCGACACGTGCACCGGAGCGGCGTCGTGCGACGTCTCCGCCGCCACGGCGGTGTCCGCTCCGAGCCCGGTGGTGCCGTCGAGCGCCAGCGCACCGGCCGAGAAGGCGAGCACGGCAGCGCCGAGCGCCAGCAGGGTCCGAGGGGTCACCGTTCGACGGTACGACCCCGACCCGTCCAGAACGACAGGTGTTACCGAATCGGGTCCTGGCCGTCACCGGACCGTGACAAACGAGGAAGACGCAACTGCGGCCCTGGACCGGTGCGGCCGGCGGACGCTGGCCGCTCCGCGCGCCGGGGGACAGCCTCCTGGACGGCCCGTGGTGCGCCCCTGCGTACCGTCGGCGGCATGACGGACCAGCAGAACGACCAGGCAGGGCTCGACCAGGCAGCGCTCGATCAGTACTCCATGCAGGACCCGACGAAGATGTACGCCGACAAGAAGCCCGACGAGCAGTACCTCGAGGGCGCCGGCACCGACGCCGAGATGGCGGAGAACGTCCCCGCCGACCACGGCGAGGACACCTACCGCGGCTCCGGCCGTCTGACGGGCCGCAAGGCCCTCGTCACCGGTGGCGACTCCGGCATCGGCGCAGCGGTCGCCATCGCCTACGCACGCGAGGGCGCCGACGTCGCGATCTCGTACCTGCCCGAGGAGCAGGAGGACGCCGACCGCATCGTCGCGCTCATCGAGGCAGCCGGACGCAAGGCCGTCGCGCTGCCCGGCGACATCACCTCACTCGCGGTCTGCGAGCAGATCGTCGCAGACACGGTCGCACAGCTCGGCGGGATCGACATCCTGGTGAACAACGCGGGCAAGCAGCAGAACGTCTCCTCGATCGAGGACATCTCGGACGAGGAGTTCGACGAGACGTTCAAGACGAACGCCTACGCGACGTTCCGGATCACGAAGGCCGCCGTGCCGCACCTGCAGCCGGGCTCCACGATCATCAACACGACGTCGATCCAGGCCTACGCGCCGTCGCCGCACCTGGTGCACTACGCAGCCACGAAGGCCACCGTGAACAACCTGGCGAAGGGCCTGGCCGCGCAGCTCGCACCGAAGGGCATCCGCGTCAACGCCGTCGCACCGGGGCCGATCTGGACGCCGCTGCAGCCGGCCGGCGGGCAGCCGCCCGAGGCGCTGCCGTCCGCGGGCGAGCAGACCTACCTGGGCCGCTGGGGGCAGCCGGCCGAACTGGCGCCGGCGTACGTGTTCCTGGCGAGCGGTGAGTCGTCCTACGTGGTCGGCGAGACGCTCCACGTCGACGGTGGGATGCCGACGCCGTAGCGCGTCGCCGACGGGCTGACGGGAGGCGCGGTGCCGGTGGGTACCGCGCCTCCCGTCGTCCGGGTGGTCCCGTCTGTGGCCGTGGTGACGTCAGCAGGTGACGGCGCGCGCCATCCGCTCGAGGAGTTCCCGCGCCGACAGTGCTGCCGCGAGTTCGACCTCGACCGGGTTGATGCCGATCTCGTGCTCGAACGCGCGGCGACGTGCCTGGTCGACGATCGGTACCTCGGGGCGCTGCGGCAGCACCGCGATGGCCCGGGCGGCGGCGTCGAACGCCCCCGCGGGTCGGCCGAGTTGCTCCCACATCGCGCGGACGTCGTGCGCGACCTGATCCGGGTCGCCGCCGAACTCGAAGCCGGCCGATGCCATCGTCGCGAGTCCCTGTGCGGTGGGGTCGTTCGGGGTCATGCCCGGCATCGTCACACGGATCCGTGCGAACGCGCTGGGCGTGGTGTCGGTGTCCCCCCATGTGCTGACACCCGTACCGGGGATTCTGTTGTCCCCCGTTCTGCGTTTGGATGGACGTGCCCCGGGTCGGGGCGACCTCGGACAGGACGTCCGTGGAACGACGGAGGGCACGATGCTCGAGAACACCAGCGCCGACACGCAGGCCGCAGCGGCCGCGGCGGCGACCCTGCACCTCCGGATCACGATCGTGGGGGCCACCGTCGACCTGCTCCGTGACGTTCCCTTCCACGAAGCACGCGCCGTGCACGTCGCCGAGCGGATGGGCATCCCCGTCGAGGAGCTCCAGCAGCACTTCCCGTCCTGGGACGGCCTGGTGCTCGCAGCCGTCGACCGCTGGAACGGCGGTCGGATGGACGAGGTCACCCGCGAGGTCGGCGATGGTTCGACCGTCGAGCTCCTGCGCGCGATCGTCGCGTCGAACGCCGAGGACCCCGCGCTCATGCGTCTGCTCGTCGCCCTGCTGTCCGTCGCGGGCAACCCCGAGCACCCGATGGCGACGTACCTGCGGTCGCGCTACCAGCTCTTCTACGCACAGGTGAAGCGTGGCCTCGAGCACGACATCGCCGTCGGCCGCGCCCCGCACACCATGGAGCCCCGTCGCGGCGCCGAACAGCTCATCGCGCTGTACGAGGGCCTGCAGCTCCAGGCCCTGCTCCGCTCGGACCTCGACCTGGTTCCGGCGTTCGACCGTGCGGTGGCCCGACTCGAGCGCGGCTGGATGGAGCGCTACGAGCCGCAGGCCGCCCGCCGGCACGCGACGTGGAGCGACGGCGACGACGGCAGCTGGGACATCTAGCCCGGACCGTCAGCGACCGCCCGGCGCAGACCGCGATCCTCGCGGCACTGAGCCGTCGCCGGGGTCGTACCCGGTGTCGCGGATGACCCGGAGCGCGGTGGTGTCGTTGTGGACCGAGTGCACGACGACCCGACGGGTCCGCCGGAGTGCCCGGCGCGCGCCCGGTGTCGCGAACAGGCCGCCGAGCACGAGCCCGGCACCGATCCCGAGCGCCACGGAGACCGCGGCCACGAAGTCGAGGGCCGCGCTCGACGAGCCCGACATGAAGTTCAGCAGTGCGTTCGACACGGCGACACCGGGCAGCAGCGCTCCGCAGAACGCCGGCACCGCGATCGCCGCGACCGCGGTCCGCATCCGCGCGGCTGCGTAGGTGGACAGCACGCCGAGCAGGACCGCGGCCAGGAACGTCGCGCCGAGCAGCGGCAGGCCGAGCTGCCGCAGTCCCCACAGCGAGGCACCCGCGGCCACCGAGAACACCACGGCGACGGGGATCACCCGTGCGCTGGCCTGCTGCACGAAGCAGTTCGCCCCGGCCGACACCACCGTGAGCGAGAGTGACGCCCACAACGGCAGCGCCTGGGTGACGATGCCCGACGGGTCGACCTCGAGGTGCAGCCACTTCGTCATCGCGATCCCCGCGGGCACCCCCACGACGATCGCGGCGATGACCAGGCCGATGTAGAACGCCCGAGCGACCGCCATCGCACGGAAGCCGGAGATCGCGTCCTGGGCCCAGGTCACGAGCGAGACGTGCGGCAGGAGCAGCACCACCAGGGCCGCGACCATCGTGGCGGCGCCCGCCGGGTGCAGGACGCCCGCACCGATGGCCAGGGTGCCGATCACCGACGCGACCGCTCCCTGCGCCCCGGACACGAAGAACTGCGGGTAGCCACGACCCGTCAGCCAGCGCCCGGACAGGATGATCCCGAACATCAGCACGAAGGCGCCGATGCCCGCTCGCCACCCACCACCGGCCTGCATCGCGATCGAGGTCCCCAGGATCGAGAGCCCGACGTCGGCGAGCCACGTGGGCCAGCGCGGCGGCATCCGCAGCACCGCCACGAGGGCGCTGACGCCCGAGGTCATGTCCCGCTCGTCGTGGATCAGGTCGTCCACGATCTGGTTCGCGCGCGCGAGCCGGTCGAGGTCGGAGCCGTCGGAACTCACGGTCCGGACCTTCACGAGCGGCGGGATGTCGGCCGGCGCGTACTGGATCGTCACCGAGCTGCCGGAGAAGTCGAGGTCGAGCGGGGCCAGGTTCCACTTCGTCGACACCGCGACGACGGCGGTCTCGACGCTGCGGGTGTCGGCACCGGAGGCGAGCATCACCTCGGCCAGGTCGAGGCAGAAGTCGACGATCTGGGCGGCGGTGTACTGGTCGCGCCCCTTGGCGTCGGGTTCGACGTGCTCGTAGATCGTGCCGCGCAGTCGGGCACGGGCGTCGCGCAGGTCGTGCTGCGCCAGGCTGCGGCGTCGGGGGCGGGGCGGCCGGTGTGGGCGCCCCGGTTTCGGTTCGCCGGGGAAGTGCTGCTCGGCCATCCGACCATGGTGCCAGTCGCGATCTGGACGCGACCAGAGCGGACGGGAGGCCCGGTGCCAGCTGGCACCGGGCCTCCCGTCAGGTGGTCGGTCGCGTCTCGGACGCGACCCGACTACTGCTCGAACGTCGCGTCGAGCGTGATGTCGACGCCGGTGAGTGCCTTGCTGACCGGGCAGGTCGCCTTGGCGTCCTCGGCGGCCTTCAGGAAGGTCGCCTCGTCGATGCCGGTGACCTCGCCGTGCACGGTCAGGGCGATGCCGGTGAGCTTGAAGCCGCCGGCGGAGTCCGGGCCGAGTGAGACGTCGGCCTTGACGTCGAGGGCCTCGACCGTGCCGCCGGCCTCGCCGAGGACGGCGGAGAACTGCATGGCGTAGCAGGCCGAGTGTGCGGCGGCGATGAGCTCCTCGGGGCTGGTGCTGCCACCGGCCTCGTCAGCGGCGCGCTTCGGGAACGAGACGTCGTAGGTGCCGACCTTCGAGCTGGAGAGTTCGACCTGGCCGGAACCGTCGTTGAGGCCGCCGTTCCAGGCGGTGCGTGCGGTGCGCGTGGGCATGGCCGCTCCTTTCGTGTGGGGGATCGGACCCGAGCGGGACCGTCGCAGCCGAGTCAAGCGGAGAACGCACGTTCTCGCAACCGGCTCACGGCGAAGACGCAGGCTTCGCGGTTCTGAGCGACAGGTGTTGCCCACAACAACAGGTGTAGCGTGAGGGTGTTCTGAGGAGACCCACCATGCGCGCCGTCGTGTTCGAGCAGTACCAGACCTTCCCGTCCCTGACGGAGGTCCCCAAGCCCACGCCGGGTCCGGGGGAGGTGCTCCTCAAGGTCGCAGGTGCCGGCGCGTGCCACTCGGACGTCGCGGTGTACCGCGAGTTCGCCGCCGGGGCTCCGGGGTCGCAGCAGCCCCCGTTCGTCCTCGGGCACGAGAACTCCGGCTGGGTCGAGTCCGTCGGTGACGGCGTGACCGGGTTCACCGAGGGCGACGCCTACCTGGTCTACGGGCCGGTCGGCTGCGGGCACTGCTCGTACTGCTCGAAGGGGCAGGACACCTACTGCGAGAACGCCGCGACCAACCCGTACATGGGCATCGGTCTCGGGCGCGACGGCGGCATGGCCGAGTACGTCAGCGTCCCCGCTCGCAACCTCGTGCCGCTCGGTGACGCCGACCCGATCGCCGCCGCACCGCTCAGCGACGCCGCGCTCACGCCGTACCACGCGATCAAGAACGCGCTGCCGAACCTGGCAGGCGGCGGCAAGTACGCGCTGGTCGTCGGCCTGGGCGGCCTCGGGCAGATCGCCGTGCAGATCCTCACCGCGCTCACCGGCGCCACGGTCATCGCGACCGACGTGAAGCAGGACGCCATGGACGGCGCTGCCGCCCGTGGCGCGATCACGGTGCCCGGCGGGCCGGACCAGGCCGCCGCGATCCGCGAGGTCACCGGCGGCCGCGGGGTCGACGCCGCGTTCGACTTCGTCGGAGCGACGCCCACCATCAAGGTCGCGCAGGCGTCCATGGCCGTGGGCGGCCGGTTCACCGTCGTCGGGATCGCCGGTGGCACCACCGAGTGGAACTTCTTCCGGACGCCGTACGAGTCGACCATCACGAACACCTACTGGGGCACCATCGAGGACCTGCACGAGGTCGTCGCCATGTACCGCGCCGGGCAGATCGTCCCCGACGTGGAGCGGTACGCGCTGTCGGACGCGCTCGAGGCCTACCGGAAGCTCGAGGCCGGCGAGCTGTCGGGCCGCGCGGTCGTCGTCCCGACGCTCTGACGCTCTGATGCCGGGTCGCCTCGCGGCATCCCTGGTCGAATCGGGCGTACCTGGTCGGAAGTTCTGACCAGGTACGCCCGATTCCGCTTTCCAGCGCGAGTGTCCTGGGAAAGAACGACCCCGGGTCAGCGGCCTGCGGCGTAGCCCTGGGCACCGCGTGGGTTCGCGGCGGCGCCGAGCACGCCCGTCGCCGGGTCCCGCGTCACGCACGTCAGCCGTCCGAGCGACCAGTCGCCGGCGCGGGTGACGACGTGACCACGGGCCTCGAGTTCCGCGATGACGTCGTCGCCGAGGCGGTCCTCGACCACGAGCCCCGCCGGCTCCCACGTGCGCGGCCAGAACGACCCCGGGAACGACGTCGTGTGCAGCGCCGGGGCGTCGATCGCCTGCTGCGGGGTGTACCCGCCGACGATCCACCGCAGCAGGAACAGCAGCTGCCACTGGTCCTGCTGGTCGCCGCCGGGTGAGCCGACCGCGGCCACGGGGACGCCGTCACGCAGCACCAGGGTCGGTGTCAGGGTCGTGCGGGGGCGCTCGCCGGGGCGGAGCGTCGACGCCGTGCCCGGTTCGAGCCAGGTCATCTGCAGCCGGGTGCCCAGGCAGAACCCGAGGTCCGGGATCGTCGGCGACGACTGCAGCCACCCGCCGGACGGCGTCGCGCTGACGATGTTGCCCCAGCGGTCCACCACGTCGATGTGGCAGGTGTCGCCCCGGGTCTCGCCGTCCGGGGCCACGAACGGCTCGCCGCGGTCCTCGACCGGCGCGACGGGAGCGACCGGCGCGCGCTCGGCGTCCCGCGCGACCTGCACCGTGGGTTCACCGAGACCAGCGCCGTCGCCGGCGGAGTACGACGTCCGGGCCGGCGGCATCGCCCGCTCGACGCCCGCGATCGTGCCCGGTCGCAGCTCGGACGAGGCCCGCTCGCCGATCAGCGCACGCCGCTCGTCCGTGTACGCGTCGGAGAGCAGCACGTCGAGCGGGACGTCGCCGTCGCCGTAGAACGCCTCACGGTCGGCCATGGCGAGCTTCTGCGCCTCGACGATGGTGTGTGCGCCGACCGACGTCGACGGGTCGAGCAGTGCGTCGTCGAGCGGTTCGAGCAGCCGCAGGGTCTGCAGGAGTGCCGGACCCTGACCCCACGGCCCGGTCTTCGCGATCGTGCAGCCGCGGAACTCCACCGTCGCCGCGGGCTCGTACGACGCCCGGAACGCCGCCAGGTCCGACGCTCGGATGACCCCGGCGTGGTCGGTGCCCGACGCGTGTCGGTGCGGCGCCCGCACGAAGCGGTCGATGGCCTCGGCGACGAAGCCCTCGGCCCACTCGCTCCGCGCGGCGTCGATGCGGGCGGTCCGGCTGCCGGAGCCGTCACCGGCGTCGAGGAGCCGGTCGAGCACTGCGGCCAGCGCCTCGTTGCGCACCAGGTCCCCGGGGGCCGGCACCGTGCCTCCTGGCAGCCACTGCGTGGCGGACGTGGGCCAGTGGTCACGGAACAGGCCCTGCACGGCGGTGATCGTCCGGACCACCCCGGCTGCGACCGGGTGGCCGTCACGGGCGTAGCCGATCGCCGGCGCGAGGACGTCCGCGAGCTCCCACGTGCCGTGGTCGCGGAGCAGCAGCAGCCACGCGTCGACGGCACCCGGGACGGTGGCGGCGAGTGCGCCGGAGCCGGGGACGAGGTCGAGGCCCTCGGCGCGGTAGTGCTCGGGCGTCGCACCGGCCGGCGCCGGTCCCTGGCCGACGAGCACGACCGGGGTCGGGTCCGACTCCGTCGCGAACACCGCCGTCAGGTCGCCGCCCGGGCCGTTCAGGTGCGGTTCGACCACGTGCAGGACGAACGCGCCCGCGACGGCTGCGTCGAAGGCGTTGCCGCCGCGTTCGAGCACCGACTGCGCGGTGGCGGTCGCGATCCAGTGCG
The DNA here is from genome assembly GCF_902706105.1 of Curtobacterium sp. 18060. Lineage (NCBI taxonomy): Bacteria > Bacillati > Actinomycetota > Actinomycetes > Micrococcales > Microbacteriaceae > Curtobacterium > Curtobacterium sp. 18060. Next base: position 59,903 of record NZ_CACSJV010000002.1, read on the forward strand.
TCGCGGCTGCCATGCCGAACGTGCCCTGCAGGTCCGGGCGCGAGGTCTGCGTGGTGGGCGGGACGAAGGCGGGGTTCGGCGTCGGCATGCACCCATCCTCTCCCCGGGGCTCCCCGCTCAGCCCAGGGCCACGACGATCCCCGCTGCGACGAGCAGTGCGACGTAGCCCCAGGCGTGCGCGACCTCGGGCAGGTGCGGCGGGCGGCGTCGGAGCAGCACGATGACCGGCATCGCGCCGACCAGCAGGGCCACGGCTGCCCGGACGTCGACGGCGCCGACGAGTCCGGCGGCGTGCGGGACGACCGCCGGCAGCAGCATGGTCACGGCGGCGGCAGGCAGCGTGATCGCCAGCGTGAGGGGGTTCGCCAGGGTGGTCGCCGCGGTCATGGTGGCACCGGACCGGCGCAGCATCGGGACCGTCATCACGCTGCCGCCGACCCCGAGGAACGCCGCGACCGCACCGATCGGGAGGCCCGTGGCGGTCGGCACGCCGGTACGGGTCGGTCCGTGGTCGCGTCCACCGCCGCGGGTCGCGACCGCGCGGTCCGTCGCCGAGCTGCGCAGGAAGCCCGGGCGCAGCAGCAGGTCGGCGACCGTGACCCCGAGGTAGGCGACGAAGCCCCAGCGCAGGAGCGCGTCCGGGGCCCCTCGTGCGGCGAGCACCCCGACCGCGCCGCCGACCCCGAGCAGGACGAACAGCGGCGAACGGCCCCGGAGTGGTGCGAGTGCGCCGCGCCGGGCCGAGACGGTGGCCACGGCGGCGTTCACCAGCATCACGAGGGCCGAGGTCGCCGTGGCCACCCGGACGGCGTCGCCACCGAGGGCTGCGTCGGCGACGGTGATGATCGGCACGGTGACGAACCCACCCCCGAACCCGAACAGGACGGTGGTGACCCCGACCAGGACCCCGATGACCACGAGCACGATGAACGACATGCCTCCATCCCAGCGGGGATCACCACGGCGGACGATCGGGTGTGCGGCAGGTTCCTTCGAGACCTAGCCTCGACGTGTGCGCAACGTCCCGGTCTCCGAGTTCGACCACCAGCCGTTCGACGTCCTGCCGATCGGCACCGACTACCCGCCGGACCACCTGCTCGCCCGGCACGAGCACCGACGGGCGCAGCTGCTCTACGGTGCGAGTGGCGTGATGCTCGTCGAGACCGACGACGGCTCGTGGACCGTGCCGACCGACCGGGCCGTGCTCATCCCGCCCGGGGTGCCCCACGAGGTCCGGATGCTCGACGTCAGCACCTGGAGCCTGTACATCGAGCCGGACACCGTGCCCTGGTGGCCGACCCGGTGCACCGTCGTCGAGGTCGGGCCCCTGCTGCGCGAGGTGCTGCGTGCCGCCAACGCGCTCGACGTGCCGTACGACGACGACGCCCGGGACGGCACCCTCGTCCGGCTCGCCCTGCACGAGCTCCAGCGCGTCGCACCGATCCCGCTGAGCGTCTCGCTGCCGCCACGGGGTGTCCTGCGCGACCTGTGTCGGGCGTACCTGGCCGAGCCCGACGTCCACGTGACGAACGCCGACTGGGCGCGCGCGGCGGCCGTCTCGGAACGCACCCTCGACCGCCACTTCCGTGCGGCCACGGGGGTGGGTCCCGCGAGCTGGCGGGTGCGTGCGCGACTGTTGTCGAGCCTCCCGGCCCTGCGACGCGGCACCGTGACGGAGGTGGCGGGCCGACTCGGCTACGCGACCCCCGCGGCGTTCACCGCCGCCTTCTCGAAGGCGTTCGGGGCCCCGCCGTCCCGGTTCCGGTGAGGCCTTGCGCTCCCGGGGGTGCGAGCGCATACTGAACGCCGAGGTTAATTAACCGTCTGGTTCACCGAGGGGGCGACGATGGAACCCGACCGCACCGACGTCGTCCTGTCGGCGCTCGCCGACCCGATCCGACGGCGCATCGTCGAACGGCTCGGCAAGGGTGAGGCGACCGTCTCCGAGTTGTCGGAGCCGTTCGACGTCAGCGCCCCGGCGATCTCGCGGCACCTCGGCGTGCTCGAACGCGCCGGCCTCATCACGCGCGAGCGGCACGGCACGTGGCGCACGTGCCGTCTCCGGCCCGAGGCCGTCGACGAGCTCGGCGCCTGGCTGGGCCGGTTGCGTCCCGACTGGGACCGCCGGTTCGACCGCCTGGAGGCCCTGCTCGCCGCCCAGCGCACGCCTGCCCCGGTGGGCAGCCCGTCCACCGCCCCACCCGCCAGTTCCACCAGTTCCGCCAGTTCCGCCAGTTCCGCCTTCACCGTCGATCCGCAGGAGCAGTCATGACCGAACAGTTCACCGCCCACGCCACCCACCGCTTCGCCCACCCCGTCGCCGACGTCTACCGAGCGTTCGTCGACCCGGCCCTGCTCGCGCTCTGGTTCGGGCCCCTCGGCTTCCACGTCCCCGTCGCCACCGTCGAGGTCGACGCGCGAGTCGGTGGCGCCTGGAACCTCACGATGGTCAGCAACGACAACGCCGAGTGGTCGTCGCCCGTCACCTCGACCCTCGAGCAGATCGAGGAGAACCGGATCATCGTCGGCACCTCGACGGCGCACGGCATCCCCGGGGTCGAGGACGGCACCGCGCTGTCCCTGACGCTGGAGTTCGCCGAGGACGGCGACGGCACGATCGTCACCCTGACGCAGGGACCCTTCCCCGAGTTCATGCGCGACATGAACATCGCCGGCTGGACGCAGTCGTTCCACAAGCTCGAAGCGCTGCTGGCGACACCGAAGGAGTTCTTGCAGCAGCCGTAGCCGCACCCCCCTGTCAAGGGGTTGTGCGCCCCGCGCAGAAAAGCGACCATCGTTCGGTGACTCGTACAGGGCGAGCGCCGAACGACCGCGCAGGGGCGTGGTCGGTTCCGAGTCAGGGGATCCATGACCACCACTCCGTCGACCGTCGCACGTGCGCGCCGACTCCCACGTTTCGCCGGCGCCGTCATGGCGCTGGCCCTCGCGGCGGGGGCGCTCGTCGCCACCGCCGAACCCGCCGCGGCGTCCGCAGTGTGGGTCGGGTCGGTCCCGGCCGGCACGAAGCTCCTGCCCGGTGACCAGGTGACCTCGCAGAACGGCCAGTTCCGGCTCATCATGCAGGGTGACGGGAACCTGGTCGAGTACGGCATCGGGAACCGCGTGCTGTGGGCCTCGAACACCGCAGGTTCCTCGAACGTCTACGCCGTCGTGGGGCGGGACCGCGCACTCGACATCATGCGCAACGGCAAGCGCGTGGCGCGCTGGGCCTCGGCCGGCCGAGCGAACTCGACTGCGCTGGCCGTGCGTGCGGACGGCACCATGGCGCTGCTCGCCGGCACCTCCGTCGTCGTGAAGTGGAACACCTTCCAAGACCGGATCGCCTCCGGTGGTGCCCTGCTGAGCGGCACCGTCCTGCGCTCCGACGCGACCACCAACCGCACGCTCGAGATGCGCGCGGACGGCAACCTGGTGCAGCGGGTGAACGGTGCAGTGGTCTGGCACACGAAGACGGGTGGCCACCCCGGAGCCTGGGCCGAGCTGCAGAAGAACGGCAACTTCGTGATCTGGTCGAAGGACCCGGCGCGCAAGGTCGCACTGTGGACCACGAAGACGACCACCGCGGGCTCGAGCAACCTGCTCCTGCAGGTCGACGGCAACCTCGTGATCTACGGGGCGAAGGACACCCGCGTGTGGTCGAGCCGCCCCGTGACCGGGCTCGCCTGGCCGGTGAAGGGCACGAAGATCACCGGCAGGTACGGCGACGACCGCGGTGCCGGACACGTCCCGCGCTACCACCAGGGCACCGATGCCCCGGTCCCGGTCGGCACCCCCGTGTACGGCGCGGGAACCGGAACGGTCACGAAGACCGTGGCGAACGACGCCTCGTACGGCAACTACATCGTCGTGACCTACGGCATGACCACGGTGCTCACCGCCCACCTCAGCAAGATCGGGGTGAAGAAGGGCCAGATCGTGAAGCTCGGTACCGAGATCGCGAAGTCCGGCAACACCGGGCAGTCGACCGGCCCGCACGTGCACGTCGAGACGCGGCGCAACGGCACGCTCGTCGACCCGTTGAAGAACATGCACTTCCGCTGATCCGGGAGCGCTGGCGGCGTACCGCTTCGTGAGCAGAAATGGTCGGGTCGCCTTCGGGCACCCGACCATTGCTGCTCACGAAGTGCGGGCGCCCCGCACCCGGCGAACGCTCACTCCATCGAGTGGAACATCACATGACAGACTGTCCCGATGGGTGTGGAAGAGGTCGGCCGCAAACCGCGGGCTGCTGTGTACATCGACGGCTTCAATCTCTACCGCCGCGCCCTGGAACACCGGCCGGATTGCCGGTGGCTGGACGTCCGCAAGCTGAGCGAGACGCTCCTCCCGGATTTCGAGGTCGTCCTCGTGCGGTACTTCACTGCGCGCGTGCGTTTCGTCGAAGGGGAAGATCCGGCGGCGCCCTCCAGGCAGAGCGCTTACCTGCGCGCCCTCGCGACACTCCCCGCGGTCACCACGCACTTCGGCACGTTCCGTTCCGATCGGCGATGGATGGCGAAGAGTCCGCTCGAACTGGACGACGACGGTTCCCCGCGCACTGTGCGGGTCCGGAAGATCGAGGAGAAGGGGTCGGACGTGAGTCTGGCTGCGCACTTGGTCTGCGATGCGATGGACGGGTTGGTCGACGCGGCCTTCGTCCTGTCGAACGACTCCGACTTCGTCGACGCACTGCGAATCGTCCGCGAAAGGGGTGGCGTCGAGATCGGGCTCATGTGCCCGAGCCCTTCCCCTGTGCGGAGTCTCCTCGCACTGGAGCCCGACCATGTACGTCACGTTCGGGCGGCCGTCATGCGCGACTCGCAGCTGCCCGACAGGATCGCGGACGTTCGCGGTGTCATCACGCGACCGAAGAGTTGGCGTGCCAGAAGTACAGAAGCCCCGCCAGAGGCGGGGCTTCGCGCCCGGTAGTCGAGACATCCGGGGGTGTACGGCCAATGTACTGCGTATCACCACGGGGTGCAACCGGGCTGCGCAGGACCTGCTCCCCGCCACGAAACGAGGACCCATGACCACGACGTTCACATCGCACGCGCATCGAGAGGGGAGGTGGTGGGTCGTCCAGAACGATCAGGTGCCAGGAGCGATCTCGCAGGTCAGTCGAATCGAGCTGGCCGCCGGAGCGCAGCGGGAAGCGATCGCCTTCGTCGCCGAGGCCGTCGTCGACGATGTCGCGGTGGTGATCCGGATGGAGCGACCTTCGTGAGCAGGAATGGTCGGGTCGCCTTCGGGCACCCGACCATTGCTGCTCACGAAGTGCGGGCGGGGCGGCGCGGATACCCTTGACCGGATGACATCGCGCGGCGGGACCGGGGCTGGGAGCGGGGCCGACGCGGAGGCCGTGCTCGTCGCCTTCGCGCGCTCCAGCGGGGACGTCGCGGCGGCGCGCCGGGTCGCACGGCGGTTCGAGGGCCTCGACGACGGCGAGCGCTCGGCGCTGCTGTGGAGCGAGGGCGACGGCGCGAAGCTCATCGCCGTGCTGCTGCTGGTGCAGGCGATGCGCGAGCGCCCCGATCCGGAGCTGACCGACGAGTACCTGTCGGCAGCGAAGGCCGAGCGGTTCGACGACCCGGCGCTGGTCGACCTGGCAGCCGAGGAGCTCGTCGGTGCGCCGCTCGTGGGTGGCTCGACGGGGCCGCTGTTCGCGCTCGTGAAGTCCGACGTGGCGATGGTGCGCCGGATCGCGGTCGTGGCGACGCTGGCCTTCGCGAAGCAGGGCGACGCCGAGGTGCCACTCGGGATCGCGGGACGCCTGGTGCGGGAGCGGAGCGACACCGTGCAGTCGGCGCTGGGGTGGGTCCTGCGCGAGACGGGCAAGCGCGCGTCGGAGCCGGCGCTCGTGGCGTTCCTCGAGAAGAGCGGACGGTTCCTGGCGCCTGCGGCGCGCCACACGGCGACCGAGCACCTGCCGCCGGCGGATCGCGACCGCCTGCGGGGTTGAGGACGAACGACGCTGACAACCAACTGTGCAGTCGGCTCTACCGACCATGTGGTCGGTTAGGGTCTCCGGGTGACCGAAACCACCCCGAGCACCAGCACCGCCCCGATCCACCGCGCCTCCGTCCGTGAATGGGCGTCCCTCGGTGTCCTCACCCTGGCCGTGGTGCTGCTGGCGATCGACGGCACCGTGCTGGCCCTCGCGGTCCCGTCGCTGACCGCGGACCTCGACCCGACCGCGACGCAGGTGCTCTGGATCGGCGACGTCTACTCGTTCGCGCTCGCTGGGCTGCTCGTGACGATGGGCAACGTCGCCGACCGGATCGGCCGGAAGCGCCTGCTGCTCGTCGGCGCGGTCGCGTTCGGCCTGGCCTCGGCCGCCGCAGCGTTCGCGCAGACGCCCGAGCTCCTCATCGCCGCGCGGGCACTGCTCGGCATCGCCGGAGCGACCCTGATGCCGTCGACCCTGTCGCTGGTGCGCACGATCTTCCGCGACGCCCGGCAGCGCACCACCGCGATCGCCGTGTGGTCGGCGGGTGCGACGGGTGGTGCCGCCGCCGGACCGCTCGTCGGCGGTGCGCTGCTCGAGCACTTCTGGTGGGGCTCGGTCTTCCTCATCAACATCCCCGTCATCGTCGTGATCGTCATCGCCGGAGCCATCCTGCTGCCCGAGTCGAAGGGCGGCTCGCGCACCCCGATCGACCTGCTCTCCGCCGTCCTCTCGGTGCTGGCGATCGTGCCGCTCGTGTACGCCGTGAAGCACGTCGCCGGGCACGGGTTCGACTGGACGGTGCCCTTGACGGCACTCCTCGGCATCGGCGCCGGCTGGTGGTTCGTCCGCCGCCAGAAGCGCCTCACGACGCCGCTCATCGACCTGCAGCTGTTCCGGATCCCGGCGTTCTCGGGCGCCGTCGTCGCGAACTCGTTGTCGGTCTTCGCGCTGAGCGGCCTGCTGTTCTTCTTCTCGCAGTACCTGCAGCTGGTCCGCGGGTTCACGCCGCTGCTCGCCGGAGCGGCCGAGCTGCCGGCGACCCTGGCCTCGATCGCGGTGATCGCGATCATCGGGCTGCTGTCCCGGCGGGTCGGACCCGGCCGGTCGATCGGTCTCGGCCTGGCGGTCGCTGCCGTGGGCATGGCCGGTCTCGCGTTCGCCGAGGGGCTGCCGACGTACTGGGGGATCGCGATCGCCCTCGCCGTGGTTGGCCTGGGCGTCGGGGTCTCGATGACCCTGGCCACCGACGCAGTCGTCGCCGCGGCACCGCGGGAGCGTGCCGGCGCGGCCTCGGCCATCTCCGAGACCGGCTACGAACTGGGCGTCGCGCTCGGCATCGCGGTGCTCGGCTCGCTGCAGACCGCGTTCTACCGGTCGAACCTCGACGTCACGAGCGGCGCGGTCAGCGGCGGCGTCGGCGACCAGATCCGTGAGTCCCTGGCGTCGGCGTCACAGGTCCTGCAGGACGGCGACCCGATCCTCGAACACGCTCGGCACGCCTTCACCGGTGGCATGCAGCTCGCCTCGATCTGCGCGGCCGTGGCGCTCGCCGTCGCCGCAGCGGTCGCACTCCGGGTGATCCCGAACCGGCAGGATGGACCGCATGAGCACTGAAGGTCGTCATGAGCACTGAGGGTCGTCATGAGCACTGACGGCACTCGCGATCGTGAACGCACCCGTCAGGCGGTCCTCGAGGCCGCCGAGCGGCTGCTCGCCGAGCGCGGCACCCGGGTGAGCGTCGCCGAGATCGCGGCGGACGCCGGCGTCTCCAAGAGCGGCCTGCTCCACCACTTCCCGTCGAAGGACGAGCTGCTCCTCGCCGTCGCCGCGCACGGTCTCGCGACGTTCAAGGACGAGGTGCTGCGGCACGTCGACCTGGCCGAGAACCGCCCCGGCAAGGTCCTCCGCGCCTACGTGCGGACCCTGTGCGGCGGCAGCCAACGCGCCATGGAGGTCTTCTCGCCGACGGCGCACTGGACCGGCCTGATGGCGGTGCCGGGGGTCGAGGCGGTCGTCGCCGCGGACGCCGACGACTGGCGCGCGGTGTTCGCGCGCGACGGCCTGCCCGAGGACCGCACGCTGGTCGTCCGGCACGCGGCCGAGGGGCTCGCAGCAGCTGTCGCCATGCCGCCGTACCTGGACGCACGCGAGCTGGCGGTCACCCGTGACGCGCTGCTCGCCCTGGCAGAACCCGCCTGACGACCCGGCCAGGAGGCCCGGTGCGCGGCCGCCCCGCTGGTCACCAGTGCAGGCGGCCGGCCCGACCCCCGTGGTCCGGTCGGCGGCGTCGGCCTACCCTGGGGCCATGCACACCGAAGTGCCCCGGATCGACGCCGCACTCGTGGAACGGCTCGTCGCGACGCAGTTCCCCGAGTGGAACGGCCTGCCCGTGCGCGAGGTCGACCACCAGGGCTGGGACAACCGCACGTACCGACTCGGCGACGCGCTGTCCGTCCGGCTGCCGAGTGCCGCCGGCTACGTGCCCGGGGTCGAGAAGGAGCAGGATGTCCTGCCGTACCTGGCACGCCGGTTGGACGTCGCGGTCCCCGAGCCGGTCGGCCTCGGCGAACCGGGCGAGGGGTACCCGTTCCCGTGGTCGGTCCGGCGGTGGCTCGACGGGACGGTGGCCGCGCGTGCGGTCGACCTCGACCACGAGCGCTTCGCCGCCGACGTCGGCGCGGTGCTCCGGCAGCTCCGGAGCCTCCCCGCCACCGGGGGCCCGACCGCCGGCGTGCACTCGTTCCACCGTGGCGAGCACCCCTCGGTGTACGGCGCCGAGGTCGTCGCGGCGCTCGACACCCTGGGCGCGCAGGTCGACCGTGCGGCGTGCGAACGCATCTGGGACGACGCGGTCGCCTCGACCTGGGACCGTCCGGGGGTCTGGTTCCACGGGGACGTCGCGCCGGGCAACCTGCTCGTGGACGACGCGGGACGCCTCGCCGCCCTGATCGACTTCGGCACGTGCGGGGTCGGCGACCCGGCCTGCGACCTCGTGCTCGCGTGGACGTTCCTCGAGCCAGCGGCGCGCCCGGTGTTCCGCGAAGCCGTGGGGCTCGACGCCGACGCGTGGGCGCGGGCGCGTGGCTGGGCGCTGTGGAAGGTGCTCATCATGCTCGCGGGCAGTGCCGGCCCGGGCGACCGCGCGGAGCACGAGCGCGTGCTCGCCACGGTGCTCGCGGATCCCGTCGTCTGACCGGGCGGCGGAGCCCCGAACCCAGGCGGGGCTGTGAACGCACCACGGGGCGGGCGCGTACCGAGGAGGGAGAAGCGAGCCGCGCCTCCCGGCCGGCCCGAAGCGACCACGAGAGGAACGCGACGTGCGCGCACTGACCTGGCAGGGCACCGAGAAGGTGTCCGTCGAGACCGTCCCCGACCCGACCATCCAGGAACCGACCGACGCGATCGTGCGGATCACGTCCACGGCGATCTGCGGCTCCGACCTGCACCTGTACCGGGTCCTCGGCCCGTACATCGACAAGGGCGACGTCCTCGGCCACGAACCCATGGGCATCGTGGAGGAGGTCGGCAGCGCCGTCACGAACCTCAAGGTCGGCGACCGGGTCGTCGTCCCCTTCAACATCTCGTGCGGCCACTGCTGGATGTGCAAGAACGGCCTGCAGTCGCAGTGCGAGACCACCCAGGTCACCGAGTACGGCTCGGGAGCGGCGCTCTTCGGCTACACGAAGATGTACGGCCAGGTCCCCGGCGGCCAGGCCGAGTACCTCCGGGTCCCGCACGCGGACTACGGGCCCATCGTGATCCCGGACGACGGCACGCCCGACGACCGGTGGCTGTTCCTCAGCGACATCCTGCCCACCGCGTGGCAGGCCGTGCAGTACGCGAACGTGCCCGAGGGCGGCACGCTCGCGGTGCTCGGACTCGGCCCCGTCGGCCAGTTCGCCGCCCGCATCGGCAAGCACCTGGGCTACCGCGTGCTCGCCGTCGACCCCGAACAGGTCCGCCGCGACCTGGGGGCGAAGCACGGCGCCGAGGTGTTCGACCTGACCAAGGACACCGTGCCGGAGCTCGTCGACCTGACCGACGGCCGCGGCCCCGACGGAGTCGTCGACGCGGTCGGCATGGAGGCGCACGGCAACCCCGTCGCCGGCTTCGCGCAGCGTGCGGCCGGCCTGCTGCCCGACGCCCTGGCGCAGAAGGCGATCGAGGTCGCCGGCATCGACCGGCTCGCAGCCGTGCACGCCGCGATCGACCTGGTCCGCCGCGGCGGCACCGTGTCCATGAGCGGCGTCTACGGCGGCATGGCCGACCCGATGCCGATGATGACGCTCTTCGACAAGCAGATCACCATCCGCGAAGGACAGTGCAACGTGAAGCACTGGATCGACGACATCATGCCGCTCGTGCAGGATCCGTCGGACCCGCTCGGCACGCTCGACCTGACCACGCACCGGGTGTCGCTCGAGGACGCCCCGCACATGTACGAGGTGTTCCAGAAGAAGCAGGACGGCTGCGTGAAGGTCGTGCTCGACCCCGCCCTGGCCGCCGCCTGATGCGGATCGTCGTCGTCGGCGGGACCGGCAACGTCGGGACGGCGGTGCTCCGTCGGCTCGCGCAGGCGCGGGTCGCCGCGCGGGCGGACGGGGCTTCGCCCGGTGCCTCCGACGGCGACGGGCGCGGCGGCAGCGTCGAGATCGTCGGGGTCGCGCGGCGGTTGCCGGACGTGCACGCGGAGCCGTACGGTTCCGCGGTCTGGCACGCCGTGGACATCGGCGCGTCCGACGCGGTCGGCCAGCTCACCGCGGTCTTCACCGGTGCCGACGCCGTGATCCACCTGGCCTGGGCGCTGCAGCCGACGCACGACATCCCGATGCAGTACCGGACGAACGTCACCGGCACCGCGAACGTGTTGTCGGCCGTGGCGCGAGCAGGGGTGCCGCAGGTCGTCGTCGCGTCGTCGGTCGGGACCTACCGGGGCGTCGACGCCGCGGGCAAGCGGACCCCGGTCGACGAGAGCTGGCCGACCGACGGCATCCCCACCGCGACGTACTCGATCCACAAGGCCGCGAACGAAGCGGCGATGGACGCGTTCGAGGCAGACCATCCGTCCGTGGTCGTCACGCGGCTGCGCCCGGGGCTGATCTTCCAGCGGGACGCCGCCGCCGAGATCCGCGGGCTGTTCCTCGGACGCCTCGTGCCGATGTCGATCGTGCGGTGGATCCGGTGGCTCGTGCTGCCCCTGCCGTACCCGTTCGTGTTCCAGGCGGTGCACGCCGACGACGTCGCCGACGCCTACTGGCGGACCGTCGATCAGCGGGCCGGCGGAGCGTTCAACATCGCTGCGTCGCCCGTGCTCAACCCGCCGCGGTTGGCCCGGGCCTTCGGCATGCTCGGTGCCGTGCGGATCCCGCTCGGACTGCTGCGCGGGATCGTGACGCTGACGTGGCGGCTGCGGTTGCAGCCGACGGACGCCGGCTGGATCGACATCGCGGCCGGCGTGCCGATCATGCGGACCGACCGTGCCCGGTCGGTGCTCGGATGGGAGGCCCGGCACACCTCCGAAGACGCGTTGCGTGCGCTCGTGGCCGGGTTCGCGGACGGTGCGCACGTGGCCGCGTCGGATCCGCTGCGGGGCTAGCTGGGCTGGGGCTGCCGGGGCGTACCGGGTGCTTTCGGGCGTACCGGGTCGGAAGTTTCGACCAGGTACGCCCGATTCCGATTCCCATCGCGGGTGTCCTGGGAAGGAACGGGCGCTCGGGTCGCGCTACGCTTCGCTCGTCGTTGTGAGAAGGGGGAGCGCGATGGTGCTCAGTTGGTCGGCGTTCAGCGAACTCGAGGGACCGGGCGGCTCGGGGATGCCCGACCTGTTCGGCGGTTGGTTCGGCATCGCGTTCGGAGTCGTCGCAGCCCTGACGATCCTCACCACCCTGACGATCGTCGTCCTGACGCTCTACCGGGGCAAGCGGATGGCCGATCGCGGTCAGAACCCGCTCACCATGCAGGAGGACATCGCGTACCAGGCGATGCAGAGCCGGACGCTCGCGCCCGAGAAGCCGCTCGAACAGCGGCTCGCCGAACTCGACGACCTGCACGCTCGCGGTGTGATCTCCGACGAGGAGCACCGGGCGGCGCGAGCCGAGGCTCTGCGCGGTTAACCTGGGGCGGTGCTGCTGCCGACGGACCTGCTGGGGGAGTGGGTGCTCAGCCGGACCCTGGACGACCGGCGTGCCGGCGTGCAGGGCGTCGTCACCGGCACCACGACGCTGACCGCGGTCGGCACGGACGAGGTGCGCTGGGACGAAGCGGGCGTGATGACCTTCGGCGGCCGGACCACCCCGGTGTCCCGGACGCTGACCGTCCGGCGGGACGATGACCACGCGTGGACCGTGCACTTCGCTGACGGCCGGGTGTTCCACGACTGGGTGTGGGGAGCGAGCGTCGCCCACGCCTGTGCACCGGACGACTACACCGGGGCACTGGACGGCGACGAGCAGCGGTGGACCGTGCGCTGGGAAGCCCGGGGCCCGGCGAAGGACTACCGGCTCGACAGCGTGCTGACCCGGTTGCCGGTGTGACCACGACGTCACCGGCACGCGCCAGACTGAGTCCATGGCACGTTCCTCCGGCACCGAAGCCCCGCGCATCACCCTGACCGAGCCCGTCGACCTGCAGGACTGGGTCCCCGGACCCGGCGACGTCCTGACCGGCGACCGCATCGAGGGGAAGCGCATCGGCGTGCTCGACCTGGCCGGTGAGCGGCTGCCCGACCTCGAGATCGAGGAGTGCGTCATCGACACCATCCGTGGCGACGGCGCCGACTTCCGCGGGCTCCGGGTGCACGACTCGATCATCGACACGCTCGACGCCCCGGTGCTGCGGGCGTCGAGCAGCTCGTGGCGCGAGGTCCGGGTGTCCGGCGGTCGCATCGGTTCCGGCGAGCTGTACGACTCCGGGTTGAACGGCGTCGAGTTCGTCGGGATGAAGTTCGGGTTCGTGAACCTGCGCGGGTCGACGCTCACCGACGTGGTGTTCCGCGACTGCGTCATCGACGAGCTCGACATCGCGGACGCGAAGCTGCTCCGGGTGTCGTTCGAGGGCAGCAGCATCCGCGACGCCGAGGGGTCCAACACCCGGATCGACCACGTGGACCTGCGGGGTGCGGACCTCGACCGGGTCGAGCGCCTCGAGGGGTTCCGCGGTGCGACGATCGGCGCCGACCAGCTGTACACGCTCGCCCCGCTGCTGGCGGCGCAGGCGGGCTACCGCGTCGGCTGACGGCTGCCCCGAGTCTCGGGGTGGACGACAGTCCTCGCGGCTCCAAGCGCGAGGACTGTCGCTCAGGCCGAGACTCGCCCAGAGCCCGCCGCCGCGGCCAGCGCCGCCGCGAGGTCGGCCTGCACCAGGTCGCCGTGGGCCGCAGCCCCGGCCTGGACCCCGGCGGCAGCGGACGCGATGACCGTCGCCATCGGGGCCGCCACGTTGCCGGCCGCGTACACACCGCGCACCGAGGTCTGCCCGGCCGGGTCGACCGTCAGCGCGCTCGCGTACCGGAAGTCACCCATCATCTGGTCGGTGGCGGCCAGGCCGAGCCCGGACAGGAAGTCCACGCGCGCTTCAGCGGTGCTCGCCGCGGCCAGGGCGTCGAGTTCGACGACCTCGCCGGAGCCGAGCGTGACCCCGGTCAGCGTGCCCTCCGACGAGCGGACCTGCGTGACCGTGTCATCCACGACCTCGATCCCGCGGGCCCGCAAACCGGCCAGGGCGGTGTCGTCGACGAGTGCCGGATCGGTGACGAACGCGGTCACGTGCTCGCTCAACGCCCGGAACATCAGCGCGTGGTGCACGCCGTTCGGTGTCGTCACGAGCACGCCGATGCGCTGGTCGCGGATCTCCCACCCGTGGCAGAACGGGCAGTGCACGACCCCGCGCCCCCACTGTTCGGCCAGGCCCGGTACCTGCGGCAGGACGTCCACGGCGCCGGAGGCGACGACGAGCCTGCGGGCGGTGACGACCGTGCCGGAGTCCAGCGTGACCGAGAAGCCGACCGGGTCGGTGCCGTCACCCGTCGTGGCGGACGCGGCCACGATCCTCCCGGCCGTCACCTCGACTCCGTAGGCGGCGACCTCGTCGCGACCGATCGCGGACAGCTCGGCGGGGGCGATGCCCTCGCGCCCGAGGTAGTTGTGGGCGCCTGCCGACGGCGCGTTGCGGGGCTCGCCCGCGTCGACGACGAGGACGGAGCGGCGGGAGCGCCCGAGGACGAGGGCGGCGGAGAGGCCGGCGGCTGCTCCGCCGATGACGATGACGTCGTAGTGATCAAGCATGCAAGGAGCATGCGGCCGATGGGTCGCAGACAGCAAGGAACCTTGCTGATGTGGCAAACTGGGCAGTATGTCCCACGGCCCGCAGGAACCAGTCGCCCCCCGCACGACCGCCCAGGTCGTCGACGGGGTGGGGCCGCGGTTGCGCACGCTCCGTGCCCACCGGGACGTCACGCTCGCCGCCCTGTCGGAGGAGACCGGGGTGTCGGTGAGTACGCTCTCGCGGCTCGAGTCGGGGCAGCGCAAGCCGACGCTCGAGCTGCTGCTCCCACTGGCGCGGGCGTACCAGGTGCCGCTCGACGACCTGGTCGGAGCACCGCAGACCGGCGACCCCCGGGTGCACATGAAGCCCGAGGTGCACGGCGGCCGGGTCGTCGTGCCGTTGACGAAGCGCACCGGCGGCGTGCGGTCGTTCAAGCAGCTGTTCCCGCCGAACACACCGGGCGGCGAACCGTCGCTCAAGACGCACGAGGGCTACGAGTGGCTCTACGTCCTGTCGGGCCGTCTGCGCCTGGTGCTCGGCGAACACGACCTCGACCTCGGGCCGGGTGAGGTCGCCGAGTTCGACACCCACACCCCGCACTGGATGGGCAACGTCACCGATTCGGTGACCGAGGTGCTGTGCCTGTACGGGCCGCAGGGGGAGCGGGCGCACGTGCGGTCGAGACCGACGCGCTGACCCGCTGACCCGCGGGCCAGCTGGCCCGCTCGGTCTACGACGTGAAGACGTGGTCCATGACGTCGTCGAGGAGCCCCGAGGTCTCGATGTTCGACTGCTGGATGTGGATGCCGATGTCACCACGCGTGAAGTAGGTGTCCCCGTCGGTGACGGGGTACTGCTCGTTCTTCGACACCTTCTGGCACTGGTAGCCACCGGCCTCGTTGCCGCAGTCGTAGCCGTCGTCCGGCAGCTTCTGCAGCGCTGCGCTCGCGGTTGCCGAGTCCACGACGTCGACCGCGATCGACAGGTAGGAGATGTCGGCCTGCGGTTCCCGCCACACGCAGTACAGACGCTTGCCGTCGGCCTGCAGGACGGGGGTGAAGGCACTCTTCGGGATCGCGATCGGGTCGCCGACGACCGAGGGGTCGTTCAGCGGAGTGGAGGCGAACGCGTCGTCCCACTTGCCGGGGGTGATGAGATCGGTGCAGCTCGCCGGCACCGTGCCGCCGTCGTAGTCGACCCCGGGGACCTGCGTGATCGTCGATGTCGGCTCCGGAGTGCTGCTCGTGCTGGCGCTCGGTGTGCCGGTGCTCTCCGCCGTCGTCGCGGACGGCGTGCCCGGCCCCGCTGGTGCGCTCTGGGCGCAGCCTGACAGGGCGAGTCCGACCGCCAGTGCCGCCGTCAGCGTCGCCGTGATCCCGGATGTCGTCGTGCGCGCTGATCGCCGCATCGTTCCCCCTCGTTCGTCGTGCGGACGTGCCCGCACGATAGAACGTAGGCGGACGTGCTGACGGCGTCTGCAAGCGTCACCGTTCCGTGATCCCGTCAGCGCGTGCGCCACCCGCGCCGCACCCGCAGCCCCACGCGCACCCGCCGCGCCCACCGACGCACCGGGTTCGCCCGCCGGCCGTTCACGCGGAACGTGTGGAAGGCGCGTCGCGTCCGCAACAGTGCGGACGGGAGGCCCGACAACGGTCGCGCGGACACCTGCACCGTGAGCACGGGGTCGGCCACCACCCGCCAGGCCGGGTCGAGCTGCATGCTCAGGTCGACGTCGTCGTGCACCTCGGGGTCCTCGCGGTGCGCTCGGCTGCGGACCGCGTCCCAGGTCCACCGCCGCATCGCCATCGCGGAACCGAACAGCGGTGGGCGGCCGAGCGCGGCCCACATGAGCGCGAAGTACGGCCGCATGTAGACGGCGTCCCACAGTCGTCCGATCAGCGGTCCGCCGTCGTGCGGACACCCGGGTCCGGTCACCGCGACGACCGACGGATCAGCCAACAGCCGCACCGCGTCGGCGATCCACCCCGGCGGCGGGACGGAGTCGGCGTCGAGCCGGACGAGGACGTCTCCGGAGGCCCGGTCGTAGCCGCGCGCCGAGGCCCGGGCGATGCCACGGATGCGTTCGGTGAGCACGATCGCCCCCGCTGCCTGGGCGACCTCGGCACTGTCGTCCCGGCTGCCGTTGTCGACCACGACGACCTCGTCGGCGAGCAGTGTCTGCACCGCGAGGGCGTCGAGGCAGCGTCGCAGGTGCGCAGCGTCGTCGCGCACGGGGATGACGACGGAGACGCGGACCATCCTCCGATCCAACCGGAGGTCCGCTGTGCGACCACGCGGTAGCGTTCCGGGCATGGACCGGACCGACGAACTCGCCGTGGAGCTCCGGCACGCGATCGGTCGCGTCGTGCGCGCTGCGAAGCGGGAGGCGGACTCGTTGCCCACCGCCCACGCAACGACCCTCGGGTTCCTCGAGCGCGAGGGGCCGATGCCGATCGCGGAGCTGGCACGTCGCCGTGCGGTGAAGCACCAGGGGCAGTCGCGCACGGTCGGGGAGCTCGCCGACCTCGGGTACGTCGAGCGGACGGCGTCGGAATCCGACCGTCGGGTGTCGGTCATCCGCATCTCCGACACCGGCAGCGAGGTCCTCCGCCGGGACATGCTCGCGCGGGCCGACTGGTTGGCGACGGCGATCCGCGAGGAACTCGACGACGAGGAACGCGCGGCCCTCGAACGCCTGCCCGGCATCTTCGAACGGTTGGCCCGGCGCGCCGACTGAGTGCTCCCTCACCCGGATCGGCCACCAGAAGTACAACACAGTTGTAGTGTTGTCGGCATGGAGCTGACGAAGTACAACCACGCCACCGTCGTCCTCGAGCAGGACGGCACCACCCTCGTCATCGACCCGGGTACCTTCACGCCCGAGGCTGCTGATCTTGCCGGCGCTGCCGCCGCGGTCCTCATCACCCACGAGCACGCCGACCACTTCGACGTCGACGCCGTCCGTGCCGGGCTCGACGCGAACCCGTCGCTCGTGGTCCGCGGGCCGGCGGCGATCGTCGAGCAGGTGGGTGACCACGACGGCCGCGTCGCTGCGGTCCGTGCCGGTGACGCGTTCGAGGTCGGGCCGTTCTCCGTGCAGGTCTTCGGCGAGGAGCACGCCGTCATCCACCGCGACATCCCGACGATCGCGAACGTCGGGTACCTGGTGAACGGCACCGTCTTCCACCCGGGTGACGCGTACCTCGAGCCGGGGGTCCCCGTGCAGACGCTGCTCCTGCCGACCAGCGGTCCGTGGACGAGCACCGCCGCCGCGGTCGACTACGTCCGATCGGTGGCGCCGGAGCGTGCCGTGCAGATCCACGAGGCGATGCTGAGCGACCTCGGCCAGCAGTCCACCGCGCGGTTCCTCGGATCCGACGGTCTCGGACCGGTGCCGGTCCTGATCCTGCCCGCGGGGGGATCGATCACCGTCTGACGGACGCGACCGTGCTCCTGGGAGGCGATCCGCGCCTCCCGGGCAGCATGGAGGGATGTCCGACGCTCCCTCGACCGCAGTCCTCTTCGACATCGACGGCACGCTCGTCGACTCGAACTACGCCCACATCGATGCCTGGTGGCGCGCTGCCCGCGCAGCGGGCGAGTCCGTGGACGCCTGGCGGATCCACCGCGCGATCGGCATGGACTCCGCGAAGCTGCTCGAGACGCTGCTGCCGGACGCGTCCGACGAGACGCGCGACACCGTCAAGCAGTTCCACACCGCCTACTTCGCCGAGCACATGCCGCAGCTGCGGCTGCTGCCGGGCGCCCGTGACCTGCTCCGTGCGGTCGCCGAGGCCGGGCACGCCGTCGTCCTGGCGACGAGTGCGCCGGAGCACGAACTGGCGCGGCTCCGCGAACTGCTCGACGCCGAGGAGTGGCTCACCGCGGTGACGAGCTCCGAGGACGTCGAACAGGCGAAGCCGGACCCCGGGATCATCCAGGTGGCGCTCGACCGGGCCGGTGTGCGTGCTGACGCTGCCGTGATGGTCGGTGACGCGATGTGGGACGTCGAGTCGGCCGGACGCGTCGGGGTGACGACCGTCGCGGTGATGACCGGCGGCATCGGCGGCGACGAACTCCGCGGAGCCGGCGCCGCCGAGGTCCACGACGACGCCGCTGCCGTGCTCGCCGCGCTGCGGTCCGGGGACGGCGCGATCGCCGCGCTGGGTGGGCGCGCGTGAGCGAGCGTCTGGGTGGGCGCGCGTGAGCGTGCACCGCTGCCGGCATCCGTGACAGGATCGTCGACCGTGATCACGATCGAACGCGTGTCCTGGGGCGACCCCCGATCCGTGGCGCTCCGCGCCCGCATGGACGACGAGATGCACGAACGCTACGGTTCGTCGAACGGCGACGAGGACCCGGCGATCACGGCTGAGCGGAGCCGCGCGCTGTCCGTCGACCCGTCGACCGTCGTCGCCTCGGTCCTGGCGCTCGACGAGTCCGGTGACGCCGTCGGGCACATCGCGATCCGCCGTCTCGGCGACGAGGTCGAGCTGAAGCGACTGATCGTGCTGACGTCGGCTCGCGGCAAGGGCGCCGCCACCGCACTGCTCGACGAGTGCGAGCGCATCGGCCGCGAGCTCGGCGCACCCCGGCTCATCCTGCAGACCGGTGACAAGCAGCCCGACGCGGTCGCCCTGTACGAGAAGACCGGGTGGAGCCCGATCCCGGTCTACGCGCCGTACGCGGCGACGATGCCGTGGTCGTTCTGCTTCGAGAAGGCGCTCTGAGGCTTCCCGTCCGTATTGCACTCTCAGGGAGATAGTGCAATTCTTGCTCGGTGAGCACCACCGAACGCACCCGCGCACTGCGCCGACGCATGATCGTCGAAGCGCGTCGGGCGACCGTCGAGCACGGGTTGAGCGGTTTCACGATCGAGCAGCTCTGCGAGACCGTCGGGGTGTCACGGCGCACGTTCTTCAACCACTTCGCGTCGAAGGACGACGCCGTGCTCGGCATCGAGCTGCACGCCGACGTCGAGGTGATCGAGGCCTACGCCGCCGGCGGGGCCGTGCCTGCAGGCCTCGGTCCACTCGACTCGATCGTCGCCCTGGCGATCGACCAGGTCCACCGCTACGGCATCGACCGGTCGGACGAGGTCCTGGTGCGCCGGGTCTTCGAGCGGGAGCCGGCACTCGTCGCGCGGTTCCTGTCGGCGACCGACGTGCAGCTCGCCCGCATCACCGCGGCGCTGCGACAGCGGTTCGGCTGGCCGGATCCGTCCGACCGCCGTGCGCGCCTGGTCACCGAAGCGGCCGCGGCGCTGGCGAAGGTCACCGCCGAGACCTACTTCGACGACGCCTTCGACGAGGCCACCGGCCCGCCGTTCGACGAGCTGCTCACCCAGAACCTCCGCCTGATGAGGGCGGCCATCACCACCGGACAGGACTCCACACCATGAGCGCAACCGCGCCGGGCACCACCAAGCGTGCCCGCCCCGGCACCGACGGACCGCTGCTGCTGACACAGCGCCGGATCTGGATCATCTTCTCCGCGCTCATCGCGGGGATGCTGCTCTCCAGCCTCGACCAGACCATCGTCTCGACGGCGATGCCCACCATCGTCGGCGAGCTCGGCGGCGTCGCGCACCAGGCGTGGCTGACGACCGGGTACCTGCTCGCCTCGACCATCGTGATGCCCGTCTACGGCAAGTTCGGTGACGTCCTGGGCCGCCGCAACCTGTTCCTCATCGCGATCGCCCTGTTCACCATCGCGTCCGCCGGGTGCGCCTTCGCCGGCGACTTCACGCAGCTCGTCGTGTTCCGCGCCATGCAGGGGCTCGGCGGCGGCGGTCTGATGATCCTGTCGCAGGCGATCATCGCCGACATCGTGCCCGCCTCGCAGCGCGGCAAGTACCTCGGCCCGCTCGGTGCGATCTTCGGCCTGTCCGCGATCGGCGGCCCGCTGCTCGGTGGCTTCTTCGTCGACCACCTCACCTGGAACTGGGCGTTCTACATCAACATCCCGGTCGGCATCGCGGCGTTCTTCGTGGCGTGGTTCGCGCTGACCCTGCCGAACAAGAAGGCGACGAAGCGCATCGACGTGCTCGGCGTGCTCTTCATGTCCGCCGCGACCACGTGCCTGGTGTTCTTCTCGGAGTTCGGCGGCAGCAAGGACCACGGCTGGGACGCCCCCGAGACCTGGGCGTGGTTCGCCGGGCTCGTCGTCTCCGCCGCGCTCCTCGTGCTCGTCGAGTCGCGTGCGCAGGACCCGGTCCTGCCGCTGTCGTTCTTCAAGAACCGCACGTTCCTGCTCGCGACCGGCATCGGCCTGGTGCTCGGCATCGGCATGTTCGCGGCGATCGGCTTCGTCCCGACGTTCCTGCAGATGGCATCAGGCACCTCGGCCGCGGTGTCGGGTCTGCTGATGCTGCCGATGATGGTCGGCCTGATCGGCACCTCGATCGCGTCCGGCAACCTGATCACCAAGACCGGCCGCTACCGGATGTTCCCGATCATCGGCACGGTCCTGGTCGCCATCGCGATGCTCGCGATGACCCAGCTCGCCGCGGCCACCCCGATCTGGCTGATCTGCGCGTACCTGTTCGTCTTCGGCGCCGGGCTCGGACTGATCATGCAGGTGGTCGTCCTGGTCGCGCAGAACGCCGTGCCGGCCGAGCAGGTGGGCACCGCGACCTCGACGAACAACTACTTCCGCGAGGTCGGCGCCTCCCTCGGGACCGCCGTGTTCGGTGCGCTGTTCACGGCCCGGCTCACGACGTCGCTCACCGACGTGTTCACCGGTGCCGGCGGCTCGGCGACCGATGCGGCGTCGTCGGCGGGCAGCATCGACCCCGCGACCGTGGCGAAGCTGCCCGAGGCAGTGCAGGACGGCATCGTGAACGCGTACGCCGACTCGCTGGCGCCCGTGTTCTGGTACCTGCTGCCCTTCATCGCGGTGGCGTTCCTGCTCGCCCTGTTCCTGCCGCAGATCACGCTCTCCGACACGGCCGGCATGGTCGCCCGTGGTGAGGCCGTCGGTGGCGACGAGGCCGACGAGCTCGAGCGTGCGCAGCGCGAGGGCCGGGCGGAGTCCGTGTCGGCGGAGTCCGGGTCGTCGGGTGGTGAGACGCCGGCGTCCCGCCGGGACACCTCCGACTGAGCGAGACGCCGCCGGATCAGGCGGCGTCCTGCGGATCGCGGGGCGCGTTGTGGAGACGACGGCGTGCTGACGGGAGGCGCGGTGCCAGCTGGTGCCGCGCCTCCCGTCCGTCGTCCGGTCGCGTTCACTGCCGCGGCCGGCCCCGAGTCTCGGGCTCAGCGACATTATTCGTGCTCGTCGGCGCGAGAACTGTCGTCCAAGCCGAGTCTCGCCGCGCCGCCGCCGAGTCTCGCGGCGGGCGGGCGGGTGCTCCGCGGCGGGCGCTACGCGCCGGTGCTCGCGCGGCGCACCAGGCGGGTGGGGAGCGCTGCCGGCTCGGCCGCGGTGCCGTCGAGCGTCGCGAGCAGTCGCTCTGCGGCCGCGCGCCCGAGGTCGGCGCCGGGCAGGGCGACGCTCGTCAGCGCGGGGGCCGTCACCGACGACGACGGCAGGTCGTCGAAGCCGGCGACCGCGAGCTCACCGGGGACCGCGATGCCCAGCGACCCGGCGATGCGCAGGACGCCGTAGGCGAGGGTGTCCGCTGCCGCGACGACCGCGGTGACGTCGTCGTCCTGCCAGGCCTCGATGACGTGCTCGGTGGCCGAGGCGGCGGCGTCCACGGTGAGGTCGGCGCGGGCGGTGACCTCGGACACGGTGATGCCTGCGGCGGCGCACTCCTGCTCGAAGAGGTCGCGCCGGACCCCGAACGTCGTCGCGCGGGAGGTCCCGTCGAGGTACCCGACGCGGCGGTGCCCCCGTTCGTGCAGGTGTGCGACGAGGTCGTGGACGCCGGGGGAGAGGTCGTAGTTGACGGCCTCGGTGCCACCGGGGGCGTCGAGGAGCACCACGGGCACGCTCGCCGACATCGACTCGCCGGCGGCCGGGGCGTCGACGAGGATGCCCGCCGGGCGGAGGCGTTCGAAGCGGCGGACGTCGGCTGCCAGGGGCTGCGCGCCGCGCTCGGTGACCGACAGCACGAGCTGGAACCGGTCGCCGATGGTGTCGCGCACGCCGCGGATGACCTCGGCGAAGAAGGGGTTCGACAGGTCGGGGGCGATGAGGACGACCAGGTCGCCGCTGCCGCGCGCCAGGGAGCTCGCGGCGTGGTCGACGACGTAGCCGAGCTCGTCGACGGCGTCGCGCACCCGCGTGGCGATGGGGACGGAGACCCGGCCGCGGTCCTTGCCGTTGACGACCAGGGAGACCGTGGCGATGCTCGTTCCGGCGCGCTCGGCCACCATGGCAGCGGTCACACGGCGGCCCGGAGCGACGGATGAAGGCACGGGTCGATGCTACCGAGGGCGCCTCGACGACTTGACGTCAAACGCTTGACGTGTTTCGATGTCAAACGCTTGACGCGCTGCGCGACGACGATCTGTCGGACCGCGGATCCCCACCGCGTCGAGCACAGACCCCTCGATTCCCCGAAGAAGTGGAGCGCCCAGCGTGCCCAGTGCGACCCAGCCCGCGAAGATCATCCTCGACTGCGACCCCGGCCACGACGACGCCGTCGCCATCCTGCTGGCCCACGGCAACCCGGACATCGAGCTCCTGGCCGTCACCACCGTCGTCGGCAACCAGACGCTGCCGAAGGTCACCCGCAACGCCCTCGCCGTCGCGCGCATCGCCGGCATCACCGGGGTGCCGTTCGCCGCGGGCGCCGATCGTCCGCTCCTGCGCCAGATCGAGGTCGCCCCGGACATTCACGGCGAGAGCGGCCTCGACGGGCCGATGCTGCCCGAGCCCTCGTTCGAGCTCGACCAGCGGCACGCCGTCGACCTGATCATCGAGACGGTCATGGCGCACGAGCCCGGCACCGTCACGCTGGTGCCGACCGGCGGCCTGACGAACATCGCCCTCGCGGCCCGCAAGGAACCCCGCATCGTCGAGCGCGTCAAGCAGGTCGTACTCATGGGCGGTGGCGTGCACGTCGGCAACTGGAGTCCCGTCGCCGAGTTCAACATCGTCATCGACCCCGAGGCCGCGTCGATCGTCTTCGACGCCGGCTGGGACGTCGTCATGGTCGGACTCGACCTGACGCACCAGGCTCTCGCCACCCCGGAGGTCGCCGCACGCATCGCCGCCGTCGGCACCGCCCCCGCCGCGTTCGTCGGCGAGCTGCTCGACTTCTTCGGCCAGACCTACAAGGACGCGCAGGGCTTCGACTCCCCGCCGGTGCACGACCCCTGCGCCGTCGCCTACGTCATCGACCCGACCATCGTCCGCGCCGTGAAGGTCCCGATCCACATCGAGACCCAGGGCACCCTGACGCTGGGCATGACCGTCGCCGACTTCCGTGCGCCCGCGCCGGAGGACTGCCGGACGAGCGCGGCCATGGAGCTCGACCACGAACGGTTCTGGGACCTGGTCGTCGACGCCCTCGAGCGCATCGGCGAGACCCCTGACACCGGCTGGACCCCGCGCGCCGCCACGACCACCACCACGACCTCGGAGATCTGAGCACCATGACCACCACATCGACGAAGAAGTCGATCGGCGCCCTCACCGCGGCGCTCCTCGCAGCGTGCATCGCGTTCCAGCTCAACGCGAGCATGCTCAGCCCCGCGCTGGTCACGATGGCGCGCGAGCTCAAGACCGACGACGCCACGATCGGGCTCTCGCAGACCCTGTACTTCACGCTCGCGGCACTGTTCTCGCTGTTCCTGCCGCGCCTGTCCGACATCGTCGGCCGCAAGCGCGTCCTGGTCGGCATGCTCGCCGTGATGCTCGTCGGCAGCATCGTCGCCGCACTCGCCGTGAACGTGCCGATGCTGTTCGCCGGCCGGATCATCCAGGGTGTCACCGGTCCGGTCGTCCCGATCTGCCTGCTCGTCCTGCGCAACGAGATCGCCGACCCGAAGCGCTACGGCGCCGCGCTCGGTCTGCTCACCGCCGTGAACGGCGGCATCGCCGGGGTCGATGCCCTGGCCGGTGGCTGGATCGCCACGAACTTCGGGTTCCGCGGGATCTTCTGGGTCATCGCCGTCGTCACCGTCATCGCGCTGGCGCTCGTCGCCGTGTGGGGTGTGGAGTCGAAGCCGTCCGCCGGTACCCGGATGGACTGGATCGGTGTCGTGCCCCTCGTCGTCTCGGTCGGGGCACTGCTCACCGCGTTCAACGAGGCCGGCAAGCTCGGTGCCGCCAACCCGGCGCTGGTGATCGGCGGCGTCGTCGTCGCGCTCGCCGCCTTCGCGGTGTTCTGGGCGGTCGAGTCCCGCGTGAAGGAGCCGCTCGTCGAGACCCGGTTCCTCAAGCGCCGTGCCACGTGGGCGCTCCTCGCGACGACGTTCCTGACCATGACGGGCGTCTTCGCGGTCGTCAACGGTCTCGTCACGTCGCTCGCGCAGAACGGCGACGCCGGCTTCGGCATGGAACCCGACCTCGCCTCGCTGGTGTTCCTCACCCCCTACGCGCTGGTCGGCTGGATCGTCGGTCCGTTCGCCGGACGCCTCGCGCCGACCATCGGCTACCGCGCCGTGCTCCGCTTCGGCCTCATCGGCAGCATCGTCTCGACGGTCCTGATGGCGCTCGTGGGCGTGCACTCGCTGCCGGTCCTGGTCACCGCGACCGTCCTGATCGGCATCACGTACGCCGGCATCGCGAACATCATCCTGAACGGCCTGGGCATCGTGCTCTCGCCGGAGTCGAACCCCGGCTTCCTGCCCGGTCTGAACGCCGGTGCGTTCAACCTCGGTGCCGGGGTCAGCTTCGCCGTCCTGCCGGCGCTGCAGATCGCGCTCGGGGTCGGCGGGTCCGCGGGCACCGCCGGGTACTCCGGTGGCATGCTGCTCGGTGCCGTGATCACGACCGCCGCGCTCGCGATCTCGTTCCTCATCCCCCGCCCGGAGAGCGCCGAGACCACGTCCGTCGCGCCGCAGAAGGAGACCGTCCGTTGACCCAGACCATCGTGATCGTCGGATCGCTCAACGCGGACCTGGTGGTCCGGACCGAGCGGTTCCCGAAGCCCGGTGAGACCCTGCACGGGTCCGACCTGGCGATCCTGCCGGGTGGCAAGTCCGCCAACCAGGCGGTGGCTGCCGGGAGGCTCGGGGGCACGGTCCGCATGATCGGTGCGGTCGGCGACGACGGGAACGGTGCGCTGCTCCGCGACTCCGTCGCGGCTGCGGGTGCGGACACGACGCACGTCGCCGTCCGGGAGGGCGTGGCCACCGGCACCGCCGTCATCACGGTCGACGCCGCGGGGGAGAACACCATCGTGATCTCCGCCGGCGCCAACGGCACGCTGACGCCGGACGACGTGCCCGCCGAGGCCTTCGACGACGCCGGCGTGCTCGGCCTCTGCCTCGAGGTCTCGATCGACGTCGTCCTCGCCGCAGCCCGGGCAGCGCACGCCGCCGGGGTAACGGTGCTGACGAACCTGTCGCCGTTCGGGGACGTCCCCGCCGAGTTGCTCGAGCTGACCGACGTCCTGCTCGTCAACGAGCACGAGGCCGAGTCGCTCGGCGAGCACGGTGTCGCGCGGTCGATCGTCACCCGCGGCGGCTCGGGCTGCGTCGTGCACGACGGTGATGCGGCCCCGGTGTCGATCGACGCCGTCCGGGTCGAGCCGGTGGACACCACGGGCTGCGGCGACGCCTTCATGGGTTCGGTGGCCCTGCGGCTGGCGGCGGGGGCCTCCCTCGTCGACGCCGCACGGTTCGCGGTGGGGGTCGGGGCGTACGCCGCGACCAAGGCGGGCGCACAGGCCTCGTACCCGACCACGGCGGAACTCGAGGCGTTCCTGCGGGCGGAGGACGGGCCTCCAGGCAGCTAGCGTTGTGGCATGCGCGTGGGAGTCCTCGACATCGGGTCCAACACCGGCCACCTGCTCGTGGTGGACGCCCACGGCGGCGCCGCGCCGCTGCCGGCGTCCTCGTTCAAGCAGCCGCTGCGGCTGGCCGAGCACCTCGACGACGCCGGCGCGGTGACGCCCGAGGGCGTCGACGCGCTGACGCGGTTCGTCGCGGACGCCGTCCGCGTCGCCGAGGAACGCGGCTGCGAGGACATGCTCGCCTTCGCGACCTCGGCCGTGCGCGACGCGGTGAACTCCGACGAGGTGCTCGCCCACGTCGAGGCCTCGACCGGGGTCGAACTGGCCGTCCTGTCCGGTGGGGACGAGGCGCGACTGACGTTCCTGGCGGTCCGGCGGTGGTTCGGGTGGTCCGCCGGACGGCTCGCGGTGTTCGACATCGGCGGCGGCTCGCTCGAGATCGCCGGGGGCGCCGACGAGGCGCCGGACGTCGCGTGGTCGATGCCGATCGGCGCTGCACGCCTGGCCCGGTCCTACTTCGCAGCCGGCACCCCGACCGAGGACGACGTCCGCCGCATCCGGCACGAGATCCGCGTGGAGATCGCCCGCGACGCCGGCAAGTTGCTCCGCGCCGGACGTCCGGACCGTGCCGTGGCGACCTCGAAGACCTTCCGGTCGATCGCGCGGATCTGCGGGGCGGCGCCCTCGGGTGCCGGTCCGCTCGTGCCGCGGGTGCTCGACGGTGACGTGCTCCGGTCGAAGCTGCCGGCGCTCCTGACCATGTCGGTCGACGAACTCGCGACGCTGCCCGGGGTGTCGGCGAGCCGTGCGCACCAGGTGGTGCCGGGTGCGCTCGTGGCCGAGGCCTGCCTCGACATCTTCGACCTGCCGGCGCTGGAGATCTGCCCGTGGGCGCTCCGCGAGGGCGTGATCCTCGAGCGGCTCGACCAGCTGTCGGTGCTGGGCAACTCCAAGTAGTGACCGTTATGGTCAGTACATGACCAAAACGGACACACCCCGTGCGCTCGTCCCCGGCGCACTCTGGACGGTCGCGGGAGTCGGATGGCTCGTCGGCGAAGCCGTCTCGGCGTCGGCGTTCCCCGGCTACAGCTACGCGACGAACTACATCTCCGACCTCGGGGTCCCCGACGTCGGAGCGTTCCAGGGGCGGGGGATCGACTCACCGCTGCACGCGCTCATGAACACGACGTTCATCGGGCAGGGCGTCCTGTTCGGGATCGCAGCGGTGCTCGCCGTCGTGGTGTTCCGTGCCGCGTCCCGCCGTGCGCGGTTGGCGACCGCGGTCCTCGCCGTGGTCCACCTGGTCGGGATGGTCCTGGTCGGCTCGTTCCACGGCAGCCAGACGAGCACCGACGGCGGCACCATCGTGTTCCACGTGCTCGGCGCGGCGGCAGCGATCACGACCGGCAACCTCGTGGCGATCACCGCCGGCATCGGGTCCCGGGCGCTGCGGGCACCGGCGGCCTACCGGATCGCGAGCGTCGCGCTCGGGATCGTCGGCCTCGTCTCCCTCGTGATGCTCGTCGTCGACTCGTCGTCGACGGTGATCGACGTGCTCCCCGACGGCGTGTGGGAGCGTGCGTCCGTGTACACGATCGTCGCGTGGGAGGTCATGACCGGGATCACCCTGCTGGTCGCGGGGACGCGGCGCCAGCGGGCGGCACGAGCCACGGCGGTCCGCGCATGACCCGGCCCGCGCGCCGTGCTCGGCCCTCTGCCGAGGAGATCAACGGGGACGTCCTGGACATCACCGCCGGACTCATCGCCCGCCGCGGCATCAAGGACACCGCCGTGCAGGCCGTCGCCGACCAGGCCGGCTACTCGAAGGCGGGCATCCTCGCCCGGTTCACGAGCAAGGAGATGCTCGTCGAGGCCGCGCTCGCGCAGTGCGCCGTGCAGACCGAGGCGATCCGGGCAGCTGCCTCCGACGCCCCCGCGGGGGAGTCCCGCGACGCCGCGGCGCTCGCGGGGATCGCCGACCTCGCACTCGCCCGGCCGGGGTGGGCGGAACTCGCCCTCGCGGCGTTCACCCTGCGGCGCGGGGACGACGTCGGCGTCCGGCTCGAACCGGTCGCCGCGACGCTCCTCGACGTGTTCGGCATCGACATGGTCGACGCCACGGCCACCCCGCTGGACCGGCGGGCGCGGGTCTCCGGGGCGTTCGGTGCGATCGTGATGCTCGCGCTGACGTACGAGACCGAGGCCTCCGCCGCCGAGGCCCGGCCGCACATGCTGCAGGTCGGGTGGGACGCCCTCGGCCACGACGGGTTCGTGCCGCTCGGGGTCGTCGACTAGGGCCGCTCGGACCTCGGTGGAGCCAGCAGCCACGGACGGATCAGCTTCGTCACGAAGGGCAGCACCCAGAACGTCATGATCGGTGTGAGCACGAGCGTCGTGATGAGCACCCGCGGCAGCGCTGCGAGTCCCGCGAACGACGGCACGAGCAGCCCGACGACGATCGTGAACGCCAGGTTCACCGGGAAGAAGCCGAGCCAGATGCTCACCGCCTGCTTCCACCGCGGGGGAGCGCTCGAGGCAGGGGCGTCCTGCGGGACGTCGAACCAGCCCTCGATGCCGGTGCGCTTCTCGACGCGGGACTCCACGACCAGGTCGCGACCGAGGTCGAGCCAGCGCAGCCGGTCGTCGGAGTTCTCCCACGTGGCCAGCGAGTCGTGGTCGGCGAAGCGGTAGAGCATGTGCCACTCGCGGGACTGCGCCCGGGACCGCACCCACCCGGAGCCGAGGAACCCCGGGTAGCGGTTGGCGAGGTTCACGCCGGACTGCACCCAGTGGGTGACCTCGGGGATGCGGTCGGGTTCGACCAGGCGGGTGATGGACACAGTGACGGGCGGGCCGGCGGTCTCGGGTGACGACTGCAGGCTCCCAGGCTCTTGTGGAGTCATGGGTCCAGTGTCGCGGACGCGTGTTACCGGCTCGTGTCGTCGGAGGTCAGTCCTCTGCTGACAGGCCGTGGAGCTGCATCGCCGCGATCACTGCAGGATCGTGCGTTCGGAGCGGTTCCGCGGTGACGTCGTGGAGCAACCGGCTCCGGTCCCCGTCGTCCGATCGCTCGAACACCGTCCAGAGCTCGAGGTCGGACCCGTGCCGGGAAAGGAACCGCACTCCGTCGAACACCGGGTTCATCGCCTCGTCGGTGAGTGAGTAGATCGCCAGGCCAACTCGTTGCGTCAGCGCCCGGTGCTTCGCCTGCTGGACGGCGGAGACGTCGAAGTCCGCGAGCCCCAGCCGCTGCGCGGACTCGAGGAACTCCGGACGGAGCTGTGCCACGGTCGCAGCTGCGCCGACGTCGCAGAACACTCCGGAAAGCGCCGCGCGGGCGAGGAGCCGCTCTCGGAACCACGTCGACGGTACGACACCGGCTTGGCCCGTCGGGTAGAGCGCATCGACTTCGTCTTCGATGATCTCCGCCATTGCGTCGATGACCTGAGGGTCCGGGCGGAACTGTGCGAGTACCTCGACGAGGGACGCGAACGGCGAGGAACCCGCGTAACTCGTCCGGTAGGTTCCGTTCGGCGAATCCCATCGGCCAGGGAACACTCCCCCGTCTGCCCACTTCCAATCGGACCAACCCCACGGCGTCGGCTTCCGACCGACGCGCCACACCGGTCCGTCGGGGCGGCAGGCGACGAGGTCGCCCTCGAGCTTCATCAGTCGTTCGCCACGAACGCTCGGGCCGCGTCCAAGACCCTCGGGCCGACTTCGTCCAGGTCGCCCTCGCGCAGGGTCCGCGCCGGGGAAGCGTCGTCGAGTCGCGGATTGAGTCCCTGGAACCAGGCTTGGGCAACGCGTTCTCCGTCGACCCCGGCGATGAACTCGGCCACGCGGAACGTGAGCTTCAGCCGCTGCTCGACGACGCTTGATGGCCGTCGGCCCCCGGCTTCGGACCATTGCTGCACCGCTCGGGTCTCGTTCACCCCCGCGATGTACGCGACCAGCTTGGAGCCGAGAACCGAGCGGAGGTCCCCCACGATCTCCGGGAGGTCAGCGCGGATCGAGCGTTCGAATGCCTGGAGCTCTGTGGTGCGCATGCTTGCAACTTACCACTCACACCCCGGATCACACCCCGGATCACACCAAACTGCGCCGCAGTGAAGAGGCCTAGCTCGCCTGCTTCTTCTCGGCGGGGGCCTTCTTGGCCACGGGTTTCTTCGCGGGTACCTTCTTTGCGGGGGTCTTCTTCGCGGGGGCCTTCTCGGTGGCCTTGGCGGGCGCAGTCTTCTTTGCAGGCGCCTTCGCGGCCGGCGCCTTCTTCGTCGAGCCGGACGCGCTCGAGTCGGAACCCGACGACGAACGCGAGCTGGACGCCGAACGCGACCCCGAGCCTCCTGTCCGCTTCTTGTCCACGGACGCACGCAGGGCGGCCATCAGGTCGAGGACGTCACCGCCCTCGCCCTCGTCGTCCTCGTCGTCCTTCGCGCCGAACGTCTTCTCGGTGTCGATGTCGTCACCGGCGTCGAGCTTGGCGTCGATGAGCTGCTGCAGTTCCTCTTGGTAGGAGTCGGTGTAGCGGTCGGGATCGAAGTCCGTCGACATGCTCTCGACGAGCGACGAGGACATCTTCAGCTCGTTCGCGCTGACCTTCACCGACGAGTCCAGCGCCGTGAAGTCGGCGGCTCGGACCTCGTCGCCCCACAGCAGCCCCTGCAGCAGGATGACGTCGTCGTGGACGCGCAGCACGCCGAGCCGGGTCTTCTGGCGCAGCGTGAACTGCACGATCGCGAGCCGGTCGGTCTTCGCCAGGGTCTCGCGCAGCAGCACGTAGGCCTTCGGCGAGCGCGAGTCCGGCTCGAGGTAGTACGTCTTCTCGAACATCATCGGGTCGACCTGATCGACGGGGACGAACTCGAGCACCTCGACCTCGTGCAACTGCTCCTCGGGGAGCTGCTTGAAGTCGTCCGCGGTCAGCACCACGGTCTTGTCGCCGTCGTCGTAGGCACGCTGGATGTCGGCGTACTCGACCTCGTGTCCGAACTCGCAGACGCGCTTGTAGCGGATGCGGCCCTTGTCCTCGTCGTGGACCTGGTGCAGGGACACGTCGTGGGTCTCGGTGGCCGCGTACACCTTGATGGGCACGTTGACGAGCCCGAACGCGATGGAACCCTTCCAGATCGACCTCATGCGCACATGATGCCCGTGTCCGCACGGGAGTGCCCGCAGCCGACGGGTTCTCCACAGATCCGGGTTCGCTGGACCGTCGACCGGTCGACGCGAGCACGATGGGCGCATGAGCCAGCTCGACAAGCAGGACCCGCGCTCGCAGTTCGCCAGACCGCCGTTCCCCGCGCAGACGCAGCAGGGGTCCGGGCTGGCCAGTGCGATGGACCCGCCGCCCGACCACGGCGAGGTCTCCTACCTCGGCACGGGGCGCATGCGGGGGTACCGCGTGCTCGTCACGGGTGCCGACTCCGGCATCGGCCGAGCCGCGGCGATCGCGATGGCGAAGGAAGGGGCCGACGTCGCACTGAACTCCCTGCCCGAGGAGATCGACGACCTGACCGAGGTCCGTGACGTCATCGCCGACCTCGGTCGCAACGCCGTGATGCTGCCCGGTGACCTGACGGACGAGGGCTTCTGCGACGAACTCGTCCGGACGGCGGTGCGCGACCTCGGCGGGCTGGACGCCCTCGTCCTGGTCGCCGGACACCAGCTGGTGCACGAGGACGTCACCGAGCAGTCGACCGAGGACTTCGACCGCACGATGAAGGTCAACCTGTACTCGCTGTTCTGGCTGGTCCGGGCAGCCGTGCCGCACATGGCGCCGGGCAGCGCGATCGTGACGACGAGCTCGGTGTCCGCGTACCAGCCGCAGGACCGCATGATCGACTACGCGGCGACGAAGGCCGCGATCACCACCTACACCAACGGCCTCGCGCGGCAGCTCGCGGCGAAGGGCATCAGAGCGAACACCGTGGTGCCCGGGCCCGTGTGGACGCCACTGCAGCCGATCAGCTACCCGGGCGACGAGATCGCACGGTACGGCCAGGACACCCCCTTCGGCCGGCCGGCGCAGCCCGTCGAGCTCGGCAGCGCCTACGTGTACCTGGCGGGGCCGGAGTCGTCGTACACCTCGGGCACGACCCTGACGGTGGCGGGAGCGACCGGGGTGGCGCTGTGAGTCCGGCGGCCCGCAAGACCGTCGTCCTGGTCGGCGATCGGCGACTGGCGCTGACGAACACGGACAAGGTGCTCTACCCCGAGACCGGCACGACCAAGGGGCGGGTGATCGAGTACTACGAGCGTGTGGCGCCGTGGATGATCCCGCACGTCAAGGACCGTCCAGTGACCCGGAAGCGGTGGGCGAACGGCGTCGACGGCAAGGTCTTCTTCGAGAAGAACCTGCCGGACTCCGCGCCCGACTGGGTCCGCCACCACACCATCCACCACTCCGAGCACGACAACGAGTACCCGATCGTCGACGACCTGCCGACCCTCGTGTGGATGGCGCAGCAGGCCGCGCTGGAACTGCACGTGCCGCAGTGGCGGTTCGGCCCGCGCGGTGGGCAGCAGAACCCGGACCGGCTCGTGCTCGACCTGGACCCCGGCGAGGGCGTCGGCCTGCCCGAGTGCGTCGAGGTGGCGGTCGCGGCACGCGAGATCCTGCACGGCATGGGGCTCGACCCGTACCCGGTGACCTCCGGTTCGAAGGGGATCCACCTCTACGCCGCCCTCGACGGCCGGTCGACCACGGCGAACGTCTCCGACGTCGCGCACGAACTCGCGAAGGCGCTCGAGCACGACCTGCCCGACCTGGTGCTGTCGTCGATGAGCCGGGCCGAGCGGACGGGCAAGGTGTTCGTCGACTGGTCGCAGAACAACGGCAACAAGACGACGATCGCGCCGTACTCGCTGCGCGGCCGCGAGCGGCCGACGGTCGCAGCACCCCGCACCTGGAAGGAACTCGAGGAACGCGGGCTCGCGCAGCTCACGTTGGACGAGGTCCTCGAACGCCTGCAGGCGCACGGGGACCACCTGCACCCGGTCGCCTCCGCCTCGCTTGCCGTCGGGCGCGACGACCACGGTCACTGGGACAGCGACCGGACCGAGCGTGCGAACGAGGCCGAGCAGCCGGCTCGCGACCGGCTCACTGCCTACCGCGCGAAGCGCGACGCCTCGAAGACGCCGGAGCCGGTGCCCGAAGGAGCCCCCACGGTCCGGAAGGACGGCACCCCGACGTTCGTGATCCAAGAGCACCACGCCACCCGCGACCACTACGACTTCCGGCTGGAGCACGACGGTGTGCTGGTGAGCTGGGCATTGCCCAAGGGCGAACCGACCGACCCGGGCAAGAACCACCTGGCCGTGCAGACCGAGGATCACCCGCTCGAGTACGGCGCGTTCGAGGGCACGATCCCGAAGGACGAGTACGGCGGCGGCACGGTCACGCTCTGGGACGACGGCACCTACGAGCTCGAGAAGTGGCGCGAGGGCGAAGAGGTCATCGTCACCCTGCACGGTCGGACCGGCGGCGCTCGCCGACTGGCGCTCCTGCACACCCGCGGCCGGGGCGGGGCGGGCGACGAGAAGAACTGGCTCATCCACCGCACGAAGGAGCAACCCGACCGGCTGGCGGACGCCGGCGGCGCGACGGACGCGGGGCGGGCCTCCCGTCCCTCTGCCGCGCACCGAGACGGACAGCGGCGCATCAGCGGAGCCAGCCCCGCGGACACCGCTCCAGGGGACCGACGGACCATGCAGGCCACCCTGGCGAAGGACGCACCCCGGCTGGACCCGGCCGACTGGGCGTTCGAGATGAAGTGGGACGGCGTCCGTGCGCTCGCCACCGTCCGGGACGGCTCGGTCACGCTGCGGAGCCGGAACGACAACGACCTGACGGAGCAGTACCCGGAACTCCAGGAACTCGGCGACCGTGCCGGGGTCGACGGCGTCTTCGACGGCGAGATCGTCGCGTTCGACGACCGGGGGCGCCCGAGCTTCCAGCTCCTGCAGAACCGGATGGGCCTGACGAAGGCGCGCGAGGTGCGGGCGGCGCAGCAGACGACCCCCGTGCGGTTCCTGGTCTTCGACGTGCTCGAGGCCGACGGGCACGAACTCACCCGCCTGGCGTACGACGCCCGGCGGCAAGCGCTCGAGACGGTCGTCGAGCCCGGCGGGGCGATCGACGTGCCGCCAGCCTCGCAGGGTGACCTCGACGGCGTGATGGCGTCGTCGCAGGAGCAGGGCCTCGAAGGGGTCGTCGCGAAGAAGCGCAGCTCGAAGTACGCCGAGGGCAGGCGGTCCGAGGCCTGGCTGAAGCTGAAGCACCACGCCACGCAGGAAGTCGTGGTCGGTGGGTGGAAGCCTGGCAGTGGTCGTCGATCGGGCGGGATCGGCTCGTTGTTGCTCGGCGTGCCCGGTCCGGACGGTCTCGAGTACGTCGGCAAGGTCGGCACCGGGTTCCGTGACCGCGACCTCGACGAGATCGCCGCAGCGCTGCGACCGCTCGACCGGAAGACCTCGCCGTTCGTCGACGTGCCCCGGATCGACGCACGGGACGCGCACTGGGTGACGCCGAAGCGGGTGGGCGAGGTCGAGTTCGCCGAGTGGACCGGTGACGGACGCCTGCGGCAGCCGTCCTGGCGGGGCTGGCGTCCGGACAAGGACCCCGAGGACGTGGTGCGCGAACACTGACCTGCTCGCCGGACCGGCCGCCATGTGCCGGCTCGCGAACGCGCTGATGCGTGCGCATGGGGTCCGCCCGTGGCGAAATTCCGTCCCCCGTCCGGCGCCCGGGCGGGGGACGTTTCCACATGTCCGGCCGCCGGTCCGCCGCCGACTGTTACGTTCGCCGGGACGAAAGGGCCTGGGGATGAGCTCGAGCAAGTACCTGCCGCCGTACACGGCCGAGGAACGCGTCGCGATCAACGGGGATCGTGCCGCACGGATCCCGGTCGATCCGGGGGCCGTGGTGACCGACACCGAAGCGACCTACGCGGACTTCCTCGCCGACGAGACCGACGAGTAGCCGCCGGGGCGGGGGAGAAGACGGCCCGTGCACCGGATCAGGGAGCGCACGGGCCGCCGTCGAAGCACCGTGACCGACCCTTCAGGGATGGCCGGCCACGGCGCGCTCGCACCAGGCGCGCGGAGGCGTACCTGGTAGGCACGTACTAAGGACGTGACGAACACCCGATTCGTCACACGAGAATCCGAGATCCGCGAAGAGGAGCTGCTCCTGTCCAGCGACGAAGCCCTCGCGGCGTTGTCCGACGCCTCGCTCGTCGAGCGCAGCGCCGACGGCGACACGGCCGCGTTCGGGGTGCTGATCCGTCGGTACGGACCGCACATGCGGGCCTACGCGGCTCGGATCCTCGGGTACGGCGACGGCGAGGCCGACGACGCCGTCCAGGAAGCCGCACTGCAGGCCTGGCAGCGCATCGACCGGGTCGAGGACCCGGAGCGGGTGCGCAACTGGCTCTTCCGGATCGCGGCCAACAAGGCCCTCGACCGGCTCCGCGGGCGGCACCCGCACGCCGACCTCGAAGCGATGGTCGACGCCCCGGACGAACGACCCGTCGACGAGGTGGTCGCCACCCGGATGCAGGTGCGGGAACTCGCGCGTATCGTGCAGGCACTCCCGGATGCACAGCGCGCCGTCTGGGTGATGCGCGAGGTGGGTGGGGCGCCCTACGCCGAGATCGCCGAGGCGACCGGGTTGCCCGCGCCGACCGTCCGCGGGCTGCTCGCACGTGCGCGGCGACACGTGCTCGAACAGATGGAGGGGTGGCGATGACCGACGACGTCGACGACCGTCACGGTGCCTTCACGCTGGATGAACTCTCCGACTACCTCGACGCCGACCGGACTCCTGTCCGGGCGGACATCGAGGGTGACCCCGAAGCCGTCGCCGCACTCGAGCGGCTGCAGGCCCTGCGGGTGGCATCACGGGACCTGCTCGACACCGAGGCATCGGCGGACGGCGACGAGCGCTGGATCAGCTCGGTGCTCGCGTCCATCCGGACGACCGCCCACGCCGGACGGGACATCCCGGTCCCCGACGACGATCCGGCCGCGCACCTGGTCGTGACCGAGGGGGCTCTGCGCGGACTCGTCCGCACCCTCGGTGACGACGTGCCCGGTGTCGTCGTCCGGCGGACCCGGTTCAGCGGGGACGTCGGGGTCCCCGGCGGTGCCGTGGACGTCGACGTCACCATCGTGGCCACGCTCGAGGCATCGGTGTCGGACCGTGCCGAGGCGCTCCGGGCGCACATCACGTCGGTGCTCGGCGCGCACGCACCGTTCCGGATCCGCAGTGTCGTCGTCCGCGTCGCCGACGTCGTGGTCGGGGGCACACCGTGACCGCGGACGTCCGGGTGCTCTCCCGCGAACTCACCTCGGTCGTCCTCGCGGTGCCGGGCGTCCGGTCGGTCCTGCCGCCCGGCCCCGGGCTCGCCACGCTCGTCCGCGACGTCCGCTCCGTGCTCGAGATCCCGCGCGACGGTGGCGCCGTGCTCGTGCAGGACCGCCCGGACGGGGCGCGGATCCGCGTGGTCGTCACGACCGACCGGGCCGTGCCGACGATCACGGTCATCCGGGCCGTGCGTGACGCCGTCGTGACCGCAGCGCGCCACGCCCTCGGGGCATCGCCCTCCGACGTCACCGTCCGCGTCGTCGAGATCGACTGAGCGTCAGGCGGCCGGTGCCGATCCGTCCGACGGCTCGGCGTCGTCCGCGACGGGGAGGTCCTCGTCGACGAGCTCGTCCTCGCCGGGCTCGGACACCTCGGCCGCAGCGGCCTTGGCCTCGTCGATGGACTCCTGCGAGCGGCGGAGGAGGTCGTCGTCGTGTGCAGTCTGGTCGCTCATGCTCCAGGAGGCTACGCGGGCGTGCCTGTGTCGGCGTCCCGGCGTCCGGCCGGGCGGTGCGACCCCCAGTGTGTCCTGCCCCGCGGATCGGTCCGGGGGTGGGGCGGCTCGAAGTCGACCGCCGAGGTCGGAGCCGGTGACGAGGGCATCGCCGGCGCGGCCGGTGCGCCGTACGCGTCGGCCGCGTCGAGCACGGCCCGCGTCGCCGCCGCGGCCGTCCGCAGGGCGTCGCCGATCGGCATCGCTCGGTGGCCGGGGGTCCGGACCTCGACGCCCCACGGCTCGTCGAAACCGAGCTCCCGGACGGTGCGCACGAGCCCCGGCAGGTCCCACGCGCCCGCTCCGGGCAGGTACCGTGCCTCGCGGGCCTCTTCGGACAGGGTCATGCCGGCCGGGGTGTGCAGGAGCCCGTCGCTCAGTTCGACCGCCGCGAGCGTCGCGGGCGCGACCGCCTGGCGGATCGACGCCAACGTGGACCCGCCCCGCAGGGTGTGCATCGCGTCGAGCAGCAGCCCGCCGTTCGGGTGACCCGCCGCCGCGACGAACCGCGAGGCCCGTTCGATCGTCGGCAGGTTCGACCACGGCTCGGGTTCGAGGACGAGCTGCGCGCCGACGGCCGCGGCCTGGTCGGCCAGCACGGTCCAGTCGTCGGCCATCGTGAGCGGTGAGGCGCCGGGCAACGTCGTGTCGGCACGAGCGATCACCTGCCAGGCACGGAGCGCCGCGGCGGCCTCGAGGACCACCCCGCGGTCGGCGGCGTCGTCGTCGGTCCGGCTCGTGCACGTCCACCAGCGGTCGAGCGGCCCCAACTGGACCCAGACGATCCCCGCACCGTCGAGCATGCGGCGGAGTTCGGCGAAGCCCGTCGTCGCACGCACCTCGTGCAGGTCGTCGAGCGACAACGAGAGCCCGGCGAACCCAGCGGCACCGACCACGTGGACCCGTTCGCTGATGGGCTCGTCGCCCGCCCACGTCCACGACGTCGCCAGCAGATCGTGTTCCATCACGGCCGTACCTCCGTCATCCCGGAGCAGCTGCAGACGCCCGCCGCGATGGTCCTGCCCCGTGTGTGCGACGCCGCGATCCCCACCTGGCGTCGCACCAGGGATACCCGGCGTGTCTGCGAGCCCTCCCAGCGGCGCGTCACACTGCGGAAACGCCGGTCAGACGATGCAGGTGCGGACCGTGCCGATGCCGGCGATCGTGCCGACGACGAGTTGTCCGCGTTGCAGGGCCCCGACCCCCTCGGGCGTCCCCGTCATGAGCAGGTCCCCGGGGGCGAGCGTCACCGACCGCGACAGCGCCGCGATCGTCTCTGCCACCGACCAGATCTGCTCGGCCAGGTCACCGACCTGCCGTCGTTCGCCGTCGACGGCGAGCTCGATCACACCAGCCGTCGGGTCGATGCCCTGCGCCGGGACGATCGCGCCGATCGGTGCCGAGGCGTCGAACCCCTTCGCCGTGTCCCAGGGCCGACCGAGGCGCTTGGCCTCGGCCTGGAGATCGCGTCGGGTGAGGTCGATGCCCACCGCGTAGCCCCAGACGTGGCTGAGCGCGTCGTCGACGCCGATGTCCGCGCCGCCGGTGCCGATCGCGACGACCAGTTCGACCTCGTGCTCGAGCTGCGCCGTCTGCGGCGGGTACGGGGTGTCCGCGTCGTCGACGACGACGGCGTCCGCCGGCTTGGTGAAGAAGAACGGCGGCTCGCGATCTGGGTCGTGACCCATCTCGCGTGCGTGCGCCGCGTAGTTCCGACCGACGCAGAAGACGCGTCGGACGGGGAAGCGTGCGCCCGTGGTCGTGGGGACGGTCGGGAGGCTCGGGGCCGGGATGACGAGGTCGGTCACGGTCTCAGCGTGGCAGGCTCGCAGGGCGTCGGTTCAGCTCTCACCGAAGGACGCCTCGTACTTGAGCTTCCGCGCGCGGGCGCGCTCCTGCCGTTCGCGCCACTCGATCCGTGCCTGGCGGAGCTCCTCCTCGGCGCCCTTCGCCCGCATCAGGGGGCCGTAGTGCGGATCGGCGAGCAGCGCTGGCGTGGTGAGCTCACGTCCGTCCAGCCAGTACTTGAAGTCCCGGTCACTGAGCTTCGAGATCATCGTTCGTCCCTTCGTTCGTCGCTGTCTTCAGGTCATCGAGTGCCTGGCGGACCCAGCGGTCGTCAGCGGTCGTCCAGTCGCGGGTCGTCAGGGCGACCGACATGACAGCAGCGGCCTCTCGCTGCCGCACGTCGTCCGAGGTCGCGCGGTCGGCGACCCACGACCAACGCTGCCACCAGAGATCCCGGTGCCCCAAGAACTCGGTATTTCGCCGCCCGGCCCGCCCGTCGACGACCGACACGACCAACGCGCCGACGGCCACGAGAGCCCCGACCACCGACACGACCGCACTCGTCAACGCGACATCCATGTGGACCACCCTGACGCCACAGGACCGGCCACGCGGCGGGCGTGACCGGTCCTGTGGACGGTGATCCGGGCCTCCCGGCCTGTGCAGGAGGGATCAGGCAGACGGGTCCTGCGGCCACCCCGAGAACTCCCACCCGTCGACGGACGGGTGGTCCTCGCCCCGTGAGTAGGCGTACTCGCGGGCCGCGTCCCGTGCGGCGGACAGCCGGTCGAGCAACTCGGCGTGTGGACCCGCGTCGACCCGCGTCAGGGCGTCGTGCGCCAGCGCGAAGCGGTCCATCTCGTTCCGCATGAGCATGTCGAACGGCGTCGTCGTCGTGCCCTGCTCCAGGAAGCCATGCACGTGCAGGTCGTCGTGCCCGTTGCGACGGTAGGTCAGCTGGTGCACGAGCGACGGGTACCCGTGGAACGCGAACACCGTCGGGGTCCCGGGCAGGAAGAGCTCGTCGTACCGCTCGTCGGGGATCGGGTGCTCGTGCTTCCGGGGGTCGCCGAGGGCGAGCAGGTCGACGACGTTGACGACCCGGACGCCGACCCCGGGAGCGTGCTGCCGGATGATGTCCGCGGCGGCGACCGCCTCGACCGTGGGGACGTCCCCGGCGCAGGCGAGGACGACGTCGACGCGACCGACGGACTGCTCGGTGCCGGCCCAGTCCCAGACCCCGAGACCGGCGTCCGCGTGGGCGACGGCGTCCTCGAGGGACAGGAAGACGGGCTCGGGGTGCTTCCCGGCGACGATCACCTCGATGCGGTCGGTGGTCTCGAAGGCGTGTGCCGCGACGGCGAGCAGCGTGTTGGCGTCGGCGGGGAGCTTGATCCGGACCAGGTCCTGCTGCTTGGACGCGACGACGTCGAGGAACCCGGGGTCCTGGTGGGAGAACCCGTTGTGGTCCTGCCGCCAGACGTGCGACGACAGCAGGATCGACAGGTTCGACACGGGCGCACGCCAGTCGATGTCGGTCGAGGACTCGAGCCACTTGGCGTACTGCCCGACCATCGAGTCGATGATGTGGGCGAACGCCTCGTAGGTGTTCAGGAGCCCGTGCCGGCCGGAGAGCACGTAGCCCTCGAGCATGCCCTCCAGCAGGTGCTCGGACAGCACCTCGGTCACGCGTCCACGGGCAGCGAGGTGCTCGTCGCCGACCGCCCGTTGTGCACGCCACACGCGCGAGGTGACGTCGAAGACGGCGTCGAGCTTGTTCGAGATCGTCTCGTCCGGGCCGAAGAGCCGGAACGACGACGGGTTCTTCGTGATCAGCGCTGCGAGCCACGGGCCGAGCGTGCCGGTGGCCGAGGCCGTCGAGCCGGCGGGGACCCCGTACGCGTCGAGCGCTGGTCGGTCGAGGGCCGTCCGGATGCGCCCGCCGTTGGCGTGGGGAGTGGCGCTCATCCGGTCGTCGCCGGTGGGACGGATCGTCGTCATGATCCCGACGGGGTTCCCGTCCGCGTCGAAGAGCTCCTCGGGTCGGTAGGACCGCATCCACTCCTCGAGCTGGGCGCGGTGTGCGGAGTTCTCGCGGACCTCGGACAGCGGCACCTGGTGGGCGCGGAACGTCCCTTCGATCTGCTGGCCGTCGACCTCCTTCGGCCCGGTCCACCCCTTCGGACTGCGGAGGATGATCATCGGCCAGCGCGGGCGCAGGTCGGCGGCGCCGGCGGGCTGCCCGGCAGCCGCACGTTCGGCCTGCGCCCGAGCTGCCGCCTGGATGTCGTCGATCGATGCGAGCGCTCGACGCAGAGCACCGTCGAACAGGGCGTGCACGGCGTACGGGTCGTCGTCGACCCGCTTCGAGTCCACCACGATCGGGTCGTACCCGAGGCCACGGAAGTAGGCGGTCAGGTCCTCACCGGGGATGCGGGCGAGGACGGTGGGGTTCGCGATCTTCCACCCGTTGAGGTTGAGGATCGGGAGCACGGCACCGTCGGACACCGGGTCGAGGAAGGTGTGTGCCTGCCACGACCCCGCGAGCGGGCCGGTCTCCGCCTCGCCGTCGCCGACGACGCACGCGACCACCAGGTCGGGGTTGTCCAGGGCCGCTCCGTACGCGTGGGCGAGGGAGTAGCCGAGTTCGCCGCCCTCGTTGATGGACCCGGGTGTCTCCGGTGCCGCGTGCGACGGGATCCCGCCGGGGAACGAGAACTGCCGGAAGAAGCGCTGCAGGTCGTCGTCCGCGTACAGCTCGCCCCACGTGCCGTCGAGCCAGGCGTTCGCGTTCATCGCCGGGCCGCCGTGGCCCGGGCCGCAGACGTACAGGAACTCGCGTCCGGTCTCGGCGATCAGCGCGTTGCAGTGCGCGTACACGAGGTTGAGGGCGGGCGAGGTGCCCCAGTGTCCGAGCAGCCGGGGCTTGATGTCGTCGGGCTCGATCGGCCGCCCCAACAGCGGGTTGTCCAGCAGGTAGATCTGCCCGACCGTCAGGTAGTTGGCGGCACGCCACCAGGCGTCGACCGCCCGGAGTCGGTCGGTGGTGGAGAGCTGTGCAGGAGCCATGCCCCCACGCTACGAAATGCCGGCCCCGTGAACCTCAGGAAACCCGTTCCAAACCGATCGCGGGGGTGCACCGAATGAGTTGCACAGGGCAAAAGCCCAGGGCGCTCTCCGGTCAGACATGGCCGTTGTTCAGCGTACGCACAGGAGCATACGTCGGCCGTCGGCCGGGGTGCCCACACAGCAAAGGAAACGATCACCATGCGCAAGAGCCTGAAGACCTCCATCACCCTCGCCACGACCGGCGCCCTCGTGCTCGGCGGTGCCGCGTTCGGCATCTCCTCCGCCCAGGCCTCGACCCCGGCGATCCACACGGTCTCGTCGTCGTCGTCGAAGATCCCCGCACCGGTCGCCTCGGTCCCCGAGGTCCTCGGTGGTTCCACCGCCGTGAAGCTCGACTCCGGCTTCACCGACGCCCTCACCGCCCTCAAGCTCACCCCCGGCGTCTCCGGGGATGCGACCCTCGCGGACGGGTCGGTGTCGTTCCCGATCACCGCCGGTTCGGTCACGTACTGGTCGCCGGACGGCAACTACAAGCCCTACGTGCAGGGCCTGCTCAACCACGACGACTCCGGCCTGACGCTGAAGGCCGGCGACACCACCGTCACGCTCGAGAACTTCGTCGTGAACCCGGGCTCCTCCAAGCTCTACGGTGACGTCCTGGTCAACGGCAAGGTCGCCGCGTCCAACGCGTTCCTGTTCGAGCTCTGGGGCGGCTCCCTCAAGCCCCTCCAGCTCGAGGGCGACAACGCCATCCTGACCGGCACCACCGTCCACGTCTCCGAAGACGCCGCCGGCCTGCTGAACAAGACCTTCGGCACCGACGCCGTCAAGCGCGGCCTCCTCGTCGGCACCGCCACCATCACCGCACAGATCAAGTAACACCCCGCACCACACGCACCACACGTGAAGGGCCGCCCCGGGCAACCGGGACGGCCCTTCACCACGTTCAGTGACGCCGGCGCCACCACCGACGAGGTCGGTCGTCAGACCCGGCCGCCAGTGCAGCCGCAGCCGCTGCGGCCGCGGCGAGACGGGCCTCCCGGCGGACACGCCACGCGGTGACCTCGTCGTCGACGTCCCGCAGCGGCGTCACGACCGGCGGCCCACC
Source organism: Curtobacterium sp. 18060 (assembly GCF_902706105.1). NCBI lineage: Bacteria > Bacillati > Actinomycetota > Actinomycetes > Micrococcales > Microbacteriaceae > Curtobacterium > Curtobacterium sp. 18060. The sequence goes on from NZ_CACSJV010000002.1 coordinate 102,790, forward strand.
GAGCAGCTGGCGTCGGGCTTCCTTCACCCGGGCGTTGAAGTCCACCAGGACATCACGCACGTCGGCCTCCGTCGACAGCGCGTCGAGGGCATCGTCGAGTTCCGCGTCCTCGGTGCGGAGTGCGAGAGCAGGCGGAGCGATGCCGCGGATGTCCTCGCGTTCGATCTTGGAGCGGATCCACCAGTCCGGGTCGTGCTGCCCGTCGTTCCCGGGCAGGGGCTTGCCGTGGTACGGATTGCCCTCGAAGACGCCGCGGCGCTCGGCCTCCTCGATCTGTGCCCGAGCATGCGCGGCGACGTCGGCCGCCTTCAGCAGCCGGCGTTCCTCACGCACCTCGTCCGGATCGAGCGACCCCCGCTCGATCTCACTGTCGACCAGCTGCTGGTAGCGGTAGCGAGCGGCCCTGCGGAGCCGGTCCATCCGTGCATCGACGTCGTTCATGACCCCTCCATGATCACTCCGAGCGGTCGTCCTCGCCAGTCAGTTCCTCGATGGTCAGCGCTGCCTGGATGAGCGCCAGGTGCGACAGCCCCTGGGGGAGGTTGCCCATGAACGAGCCGTCCTCGCTGATCATCTCGCTGAACAGCCCGACGTCGTTCGCCTGGCCGACCATCTCGTCCATCAGGGTCCGAGCGTCGTCGACCCGGCCCGTGCAGGCCATCGCGGCAGCGAGCCAGAACGAGCACGCGACGAAGGGCGACTCCTCGTCCTCGATGCCCGAGTAGCGGTACACCAGCGGTCCGCGCTGCAGCTGCTCCTCGATCGCCCGGATGGTCGACGCCATGCGTGGGCCGCGGTCGAAGGAGCTCATCGCGTGCAGCAGGATCGATGTGTCGAGCGCATCCGAACCCGGGTACATCACGTAGTGCCCGCGTTCCTCGTCCCAGCCGTGCTCGGCGACCCACTGCTCGATGAGCTCGCGGTTCTCGACCCACTTCTCGCGCGGCCCGTCGATCATCCCGGCGTCGTGGAGGTCCACCGCGGCGTCGAGGGCCTGCCAGCAGCCGATCTTGCTCGTGACGTAGTGCTGGGTGTCCTCGAGCTCCCACATGCCGGAGTCCGGTTCCTCCCACCGATGGCAGGCGTCGTCGGCGAGTTGCTGCAGGACGGCCGCGGTCTTCCGGTCCAGGACGTTACCGGCGTTCACGTACTGGCGCAGGATCTCGAAGACGTCACCCCAGACTCCGAGCTGCAGCTGGTCGCCGGCGCGGTTGCCCACCGTGACCGGGCCGATGCCGTTCCACCCGGGGACGTCGCGCTCCTCGACGTCGTCGCTCTTCGTGCCGTCGAGCTCGTAGAAGATCGGCATGTCCTCGTCGTGCTCGGCGATGGTGCGCATCACCCACGACACCGCCGCGTGGGTCTCCTCGCGCAGGCCGAACCGGGTCAGGGCGTGCACGGTGTACGACAGGTCGCGCACCCAGGCGAACCGGTAGTCCCAGTTCTTGCCGCCGGTCCGGTCCTCGGGCAGGCTCGTGGTCGGCGCCGCCGCGATCGCTCCGGTCGGCGAGAAGATGAGCAGCTTCAGGGCGAGGGCGCTGCGCTGCACTGCTTCGGCCCAGGGGCCGTCGTAGGAGAACTCCTCCGACCAGGTCGCCCAGTTGTCGATCGTGCGGTCCATCGCGGCGAGTGCGCTCTCCGGCCGCGGCATGAAGATCGGCTCGTCGTGCGTGCCGACGATGGTCAGGATGTGCTTCGATCCGTCGCCGGTGGTGAACCGGCCGGAGAAGCGCGGGCGGTCGTCGTCCACCGGGTCGAACCCCTGCTCGACGATCGCGATCGTGATGCCGTCGATGCCGATGACGGCGCCGTTCGCGGTGTCGAGGCGCTTCGGCTCAGCGGTCCCCAGCAGGGTGCCGGGCACGACGGCCCACTCGAACTCCACGGACCCGTTGACCCCCTGGACGCAGCGCGCGACCTCAGCCCACGGCAGGCGGCCGGCGACACCGGTGACCATCGCGTCCGTCACCGTCGCCCGCCCGGACGGTGTCGTCCACGTGGTGACGAGCACGTTGGTGCCGGGCAGGTACTCGCGGGTGACCTCGGCCGATCGGTCCACCGGGCGGAGCGCCACGTGGCCGCCGTGTTCGGCGTCGAGGATCGCCGCGAACACGGGCGGTGAGTCCATCGAGGGGATCGGCAGCCAGTCGATCTGTCCGTCGCGGGCGATGAGCGCAACGGTCCGACCGTCGCCGATCGCTCCGTAGGTGCGGAGCGGGGCGTAGCCGTCGGTGCGTGCGTGGGTGTCGACCGCGTCGAGGGTGTCTTCGGTGCGCTCCGTCATGCACCCAGACTGCCCGCGCCCGGGGCGCGACCATCAGGCGGACGTACCCCGCTGTGGAGGACGCGGGACGGACCTCCCGACTGTGGACGACCGCGACACGCCCGGGTGAGTTGCGCATCCCGGGCGTGTCGCACTACTGTCGCTCTCCTGCCCAACGGCAGGAACGCCAGCGGCACCAACGCCGCCGGCAGGAACGCCAGCGGCACCAACGCCGCCGGCAGGAACGCCCGTCCCGGGCACACCGGAAGGACCGCGCATGCGCGCCGTGCAGCACAACGAGGAACGCGTCGAGCTCCAGCTCGACGCGACCGCCGTGCTGCCCGAACCGCAGCAGCATCGGTCCCTCCGCTATCCCGCGTAGGCACGGAACGTCCCACGACGCCCCGTGCCCACCCGGCCCGGGGCGTTCGTCGTCCTGCTCATCCTCGCCACGTCGCGCTCGACGTCGCCCGGAGCGCAGGCCGGACACCGTCCCGGACCGTCATCGAAGACCGTCCAGACGACCGTCCAGACGGCCATCCTGAAAGCGAGACGAAGCAATGAAGAAGATCAACGACCGGCTGCTGAGTTGGGCCTCGATGCTCGAGGACAACACCGAGCAGCAGGCCCGCACGACCGCACGCATGCCGTTCGTGTTCCCGCACCTGGCCCTGATGCCGGACGCCCACCTCGGCCTCGGCGCCACCGTCGGTTCCGTCATCCCGACCCTCGGCGCGGTCATGCCGGCTGCCGTCGGCGTCGACATCGGCTGCGGCATGATCGCGGTCCGGACCCAGTTCACCGAGGCCGACCTGCCCGACGACCTGCAGGAGCTGCGCGAGCAGATCGAGCGCGCGATCCCGCTGTCGGCCGGCGCGTCGAACCACAAGATCGTCGCGACCGCCGAGCCGCGGATCGCCGAGCTCGAGGCGATGGCCGACGCCGCCGGGTTCGACCCCGCACAGGCGCACGGCGGCTGGCGCAACCAGCTCGGCACGCTCGGCTCCGGGAACCACTTCATCGAGGTCTCCCTCGACGAGCAGGACCGGGTCTGGCTCTTCCTGCACTCCGGATCGCGGGGCGTCGGCAACAAGATCGCGCAGCGGCACATCACGGTCGCCAAGCGGCTGATGGAGCGCTGGTGGATCCAGCTGGCGGACCCCGACCTCGCCTACCTGGTCGAGGGCACGCCGGAGTTCGACCGGTACATCGCCGAGCTGCGGTGGGCACAGCACTTCGCCCTGCTCAACCGCGAGGAGATGATGGACCGCGTCGTGCGGCAGCTGTCCGAGGTCGTCGGTACCCCCGTCGACGAGCAGGAGCGGATCAACTGCCACCACAACTTCACGCAGCGCGAGACGCACTGGGGGAAGTCCGTGTGGGTGTCCCGCAAGGGTGCGATCCAGGCGACGGCAGGTCAGGCCGGCCTGATCCCCGGGTCGATGGGCACGGCGTCGTACGTCGTCGAGGGCCTCGGCAACAAGCCGTCGCTCGAGTCGTCGCCGCACGGAGCCGGTCGGCTGTTCTCGCGGAGCGCGGCACGGCGGACCTTCACGCACGACCAGCTGCGGGAGGCGATGGTCGGCATCGAGTACCGCGACACCGACGCGTTCCTCGACGAGATCCCGGGCGCGTACAAGCCGATCGACCAGGTCATGGCGGACGCGTCGGACCTCGTGTCGATCCGGCACACGCTGCGGCAGGTCGTCAACGTGAAGGGCGACTGACGGGAGGCGCGGGTGCAGCCCGCCCCGCGCCGCCCGTCCGACGTCGGTCCGCGTCCACTGCCCGGCGCGGCCCGGACAGACCGGCCCGCGTCGGGCACGCTTGACCGGATGAGCGACACAGCAGAGCACGCAGCACGGGAGACCGGACGACAGGTCCGACGAGCGGCGGACAGCCGCTGGTTCGAGCTGACCGCTCGCGCCGGCTTCGTCGGCAGCGGCATCGTCCACCTGCTGATCGGGTACCTCGCGATCCTGCTCGGCATCGGCAACGCGTCCTCCGGCGGTGAGACCGACCAGTCCGGAGCACTGCAGCAGATCGCTGCCGTGCCGGGCGGGGTCTTCCTGCTCTGGCTGATCGCGATCGGTACGGCAGCACTCACCGTGCGGCTGATCGTCGAGGCCGTCGTCGGCGGCCGGTCGGACAGCACGCGTGGGTGGCTCGCCCGGGCGAAGGACGTGGCGAAGGCCGTGGTCTACGGCATCATCGCGTACTCGTCGGCGTCGTACGCCCTCGGCGCCGGGTCGAGTTCCAGCAGCTCGTCGCAGAGTGCCGCGGCGAAGACCCTCGCGACGCCCGGCGGGGTGTTCGTGCTGCTCCTCGCCGGCGCGATCGCGGTCGCGGTCGGCATCGGGCTCGTGGTCATCGGGTGTCGGCGGACGTTCCGGAAGCAGATCACCCGACCGTCCGGGACGCTCGACCGGGTGGTCACGGTGCTCGGGGTCGTCGGGTACGTCGGCAAGGGCATCGCCGTGGTCATCGTCGGTGTGCTCATCGGTGTGGCCGGACTGCGGAGCGACCCGGACCAGGCGACGGGCCTCGACGCGGCGTTCGACGCGGTGCGCTCGATGCCCGGTGGCGTGTTCGTCCTGGTCGCGATCGGCATCGGGTTCCTCGCCTTCGGCGTCTACAGCTTCTTCCGCGCGCGGTACGCCCGCCTCTGATATATTGACCTTGCTCGCCTCCTGCTGGGGGGATGAGAAGTCGGAGCCGGTGCACCTGGGGTATACCAGGTCCCGGCTCTTGCGCCGTCCGGTGTTCGCTCACGGACGGACTTCGAAGGTCTCGAGCCCGTCGGCGATCGAATCCGAGAGCGGCTTTCCCGTGGTCATGGCCTCGCCGAACATCCCGAGCAGCTGATCTGGGAGCCAGAGCATCGGCTCGTTCCTGGGGTCACCGTGCTCGACCCGCAGGGTCTTCGGGATGACGCGTCGGCCGCGGAGTGCTTCCACGACTCGCAGATCCCGGGCGATGAGCGCGCTCGCACGTGATTCGAGCGTGAGCAGTGACACGTCGTGGCGAGCGAGCTCCCATCCGAGACGTTCCAGGCAGACCGCTCGTGCTCGTTCTTCCCGACGGAGATCCACGGGTGTGGCGACCACGACGAGGTGCAGGGCTTCGAGTGCCTCGACGGCCTCGCCGACCCGTCGTCGCTCACGCCGACGGAGGTCGTGCCAGTGGAGCTTCCCGTTCGTCGGCCGCAGCGACTCGAGCACCTCGCGGGTGGCTTCGACGTCGTCGGAGTCGACGACGGAGGCGCCGAGCAGGTAGGCGGGCGCATCGAGTCCGTGGGAACGGATGCTCTCGTCGCCCCAGGCGTGGAGTGGACAGATCATCGAGCCACGCTGCCAGCTAGGAGAGTCCACAGCCGAACATTCCGTGTTTCGCTGAGGGAGCACGGAGCCGGCGCCGGTAGACCGGTCCGATGAGCACCAGCGCGACGACCGGGCCCGTGACCGTCTTCTCCGACGCCCGGGCGGTCCTCGCCGAGAGCATCGTGTGGGACCCGTCGGCGCAGCTCCTCCGCTGGGCCGACATCACCCTCGGCACCCTCGTCACCGCGCAGTCCGACGGCACCGTGGTGTCGACGGTCCTGCTCCCGCCGCCGCTCGCGAGCTTCCAGCCGCGGGCCTCCGGTGGCTTCGTCGCAGCGCTCGGGGACACCGTCGTCGTGACGGACGAGCACGGGGTGGTCGAACGTGAACTCACCCGCGTCGAGCACGCCACGGCCGGGCTCCGGTTCAACGAGGGCAAGTGCGACCCGTTCGGCCGGTTCCTGGTCGGCAGCATGAACCTGACGACCGGGGAGCCCGACGGGGCGCTGTACTCGGTCGAGGCGGACGGTGCGACGCGCGTGCTCCGTGGCGGCTTCGGCGTGACGAACGGCTTCGAGTGGTCGGACGACGGCACCGTGATGTACGTCACCGACACGAGCGCATCGACGATCTACCGTGGGTCGTACGGTCCGGACGGCGAACTCGGCGAGCTCGAACCGTTCGTCGTCGGCCACGCCCACGACGGTCTGGTCCGCGACGACGAGGGCTGCTCGTGGAGTGCGGTCTACGGCGGCGGCCGGGTGGAGCGGTACGGCCCTGACGGATCGCACCTCGAGACCGTGGAGCTGCCCACCCCGAACGTGACGTCGGTGGCCTTCGGTGGCCCCGACATGTCGACGCTGTTCGTCGCCTCGGCACGGGAGAACCTCACCGAGGAGCAGCTGGAGGAGCACCCGTCCTCGGGGGCGATCCTGGCGGTGCCGACGCGGGTGCACGGGTTCCCCGCGAACACCTTCAGCGGCTGACCGGGCGGGAGCGCACGCTGCGGCGGTGTCCGCGGGTATCGTGGGCGCTCGCCCGACCCGAGGAGACCCACGTGAACGACGAGCGCACGGCAGCCACCCCGGACCCGGCCGGCGAACTCGCGGAGGCTGAGAACGCCGACGTCACCGTCGAGGTGGACCGGGTCGCGGTCGACGGCACGTACGTCCGCGTGAGTTCGATCGGCGAGCCGGGGGAGCGTGCCTTCCTGCTCGTCGCCGGCCTCGGCATCGCGGCCACCTACTACGAGCGGCTCGCCCCGCACCTCAACGAGAACGGCCCGGTGCACGCCCTCGACCTGCCCGGCTTCGCGGGCGTTCCCCGGTTCCGCGGGAAGGTCTCGATCGAGCGGTACGCCGACGCCGTCGAGAAGGTCATCGACGACCTCGGCCTGGTCGACCCGGTCCTGGTCGGCCACTCGATGGGCACCCAGGTCGTGACCGAGGTCGCGGCGCGTCACCCGGAGATCTCGGACCTCGTGCTCATCAGCCCGGTCGTCGACTCGCACGCGCGCACGGTCCGCCAGTCCGCGTTCCGGTTCCTGCGGTCGACCCTGCACGAGCCCTCGGCGGTCCGGTGGCACGGCATCACGGCGTACGCGCTGTGCGGATGGCACTGGTTCTCGAAGGTGCTGCCCCGGATGATCGTGTTCCCGATCGAGGAGCGCGCGGCCCACGTGCAGGCGCGCACCCTCATCGTCCGCGGCGAGCACGACGCGATGGTCCCGCGGGACTGGATCCGCCGGCTCGCGCGGGTGTTCCCCTACGCGGTGCTGCGCGAGGTCGTCGACGGCGCCCACTCCGTGATGCACGCCCAGGCCGACGCGGTCGCGCGGCTTGCGGTCGCACACGTCGACCACCGGCTGCCGGACCGCGGGGTCGGTTCGCTGCAGCGGGTGCGCGACGACTCGACGGCGTCCGACTTGTCGCGTCTGAGCCCGAGCGAGGCGTGGATGCTCGTGAAGTCGCGCTTCGTCGAACTGGTCGGCATGGCGAAGAACGACGACGAGACGCTCGAGGCGGCGAAGTCCGCCCACGCGGTCGCGATGGCCGACGGGGACGACCTGCCGGTCGACCCGGCCGACCGCAAGGCGGTGGTCGACGCCGTCGCACCCGAGGCCGACTCGAACCGCTGACACCGGGCACTGCAGGCGACGTACAGGAGGCCCGGTGCCGGTTCCGTGAACCGGCACCGGGCCTCCCGTCGGTCGCGTTCAGGGCGACCCGTGCGCCGGTCAGGCCGTGATGCGGCCCGCCAGCATGTCCGACGTCAGGGAGTTCGCCTCGGCGAGGACCTTGCGGGCCTCGTCGGTCTTGTCCCACACGTTCCAGAGCAGCACGCCGCGCACCGTGTCGTCGTCGTCCAGGTAGTAGACGACGCCGGTGACGGTCGGGTCCTGCCAGTCCTCGACGGTGCGGAGCTTCGTGGAGACCTGCCCCACCGCCTCGTACCCCATGTCGAAGACGTCGGAGTAGAACATCGGCGTGTGGTCGTAGGTCTCGTCGGCGTCGGCGAGGTTCCGGCCCGCCTGCCGACCCTGCTGCTGCGCGTTGTCGACGTGCTCGACCCGACGGGTCCCGAGGATCCGGTCCGGGTACTCGGCGACGTCGCCGGCGGCGAAGACCGAGTCGTCGTCGGTGAGCAGCGTCGACGAGACCACGATGCCGTCGCGCACGGTCAGACCGGCGTCGGCGGCGAGCTGGGTGGCGGGCTCGATGCCGAGTCCGGCGACCACGGCGTCTGCCTCGAGCACGGAGCCGTCGTCGAGCGTGAGCGTGACCCCGTCGGCCGTCTGCGTGCCGGACTCGACCCGACGTCCGAGCCGGAGGTCCACGCCGGCGTCGACGAAGCGCTGTTGGAACGCGCGCGCGAGGTCCTCCGGGAACATCCGGCCGCCCACGATGTCGTCGGGGTCGACCAGGGTGACGCGGGCGCCGTTCTGCACGACCCCCGCGGTGATCTCCTGGCCGATGTAGCCGCCACCGACGACGACCACGTGCGCCCCGGCGTCGGCGAGCTCGCGGAGCTTCCGGTAGTCGTCGGCGCTGCGGTAGTCGAGCACGCGGTCCGAGGGCTCCAGGCCCGGCAACCCGCGGGGCTTGCCGCCGGTCGCGATGAGCAGCCGCTCGTAGCCGTGGGTCTGGCCGTCGGCCGTGGTCACGGTCTTCGATGCACGGTCGATCCCCGTCACCGCGGTGCCGAGGACGAACGACGCCCCGGTCTCCTCGGTGTGCAGGTCGACCTTCTCGTCCCAGCTGAAGTCCGGGTCGGTCCACAGCTTCTTCGACAGGGCCGGGCGGGCGTAGGGCCGGTCGACGTCCTCACTGAGGATGCCGATCGTGCCGTCGGCGTCGAGCTCGCGGACACCGCGGGCGGCGGCGTCGGCGACCATCCCGCCGCCGATGATGAGGTATCGGTAGTCGGTCACGGTGCCTCCCGGCGTCAGATCGTGGCGACCGAGCCGGAGTCGACCCGGTAGTTGGAGCCGTTGACGAAGCTCGCGAGGTCGGAGCAGAGGAACGCGATGACGTTCGCGACCTCTTCCGGCTCACCGCGGCGCTTCAGCTCCATGTAGGGACGTTCCTCGTCGAGGAAACTCGTGATCGCGTCGTCGAAGCTCTGGTTCGTCTCCTTCGCCCGCTTGTTCATCATCGCGTCCGTCATGGGCGTGTGGATGAACGCGGGGCTGACGGTGTTCACGAGCACGCCCTCCCGCGCGTAGGTGCGCGACAGGCCCTTCGCGAACGACAGGACCCCGGCCTTCGCGGCGCAGTAGGGCAGTTCGTCGTCGTAGGGCTGCGAGGCGTCCTCGGACACGAGGTACACGATCCGGCCCCACCCGCCCTGCCGCAGGTCGCCGATGAACTCGCGCGTGATGCGGACAGGACCCATCAGGTCGACGTCGATGGTGTCGGCCCAACCCTGCTCGTCGATCTCGTGGAACAGTCCCTGGGCGCCGGTGACGCCCGAGGACTGCACCAGGATGTCGATCGCGCCGACGGCGTCCCGCACCTTGCCGTGCAGGTCCGCCAGGCTCGCCGCGCTCGTGACGTCGGCCGCGAACGCGTGCAGCTTGCCGAGCGGCGCTTCGAGCTGGTCGGCGCTGTTGTCGAGCTGCGCCTGGTCGAGGTCGCTCACGACCACGGTCGCACCCTCCGCCAGGAGGATGCGAGCCGTGTTCCAGCCGATGCCGGAGTCGGCACCGAAGACGAGCGCGGTCTTGCCCTGGATGCCGAGGTCCACTCGGTCCCCTAGGCGTGCGCCGAGGCGTCGGCGACGGCAGGCGTCGTGGCGGAGGCCAGCGGCGTGCTCGGCGCGCGGTTCTCGGCGGAGACCATCCACGCGAGCTGCTCGAGGCGCTCGATGAAGCCGTGGAGCAGGTCCGCGGTCGTCGGGTCCTCTTCGTCGACCTCGTCGTGCACGTCGCGCATGGTGCCGGTCGCCTGGTAGAGGCGGAGCGTCACCTGGTCGATGGCGTCGTGCGTCGTGATCTCGCCCTCGGGGAACTGGTCGAGGTGGCTCGACGCCGAGACCGTGCTCGAGCGTCCGTCCGGCACGGCGTACAGGGCGCGCATGCGCTCCGCCGTGTCGTCGGCGAACTCGCGTGCGGCGTCGACGATCTCGTCGAGCTGCAGGTGCAGGTCGCGGAAGTTCGTGCCGAGGATGTTCCAGTGGGCCTGCTTGCCCTGGAGGTGCAGGTCGATGAGGTCCACGAGGACCGCCTGGAGGTTCTTGGCCATCTTGTCCGAAGCGTGCATGGTGGTGGCTCCTTTCGCGTCGGTGACCCTTCCGGTCTACGCGGTGCGGCCGAGACCACTCTCAGTGCGCACGGAACCGCACTGTCCCCCGGGCGTTCCACCGGGTGTGTTCGCGCCGGTCAGTGGGCCGGTGCCGGGTCGACCTGGTCGACGGCGCCGCGCATCTGCTCGAGGAACGACGCGACGATGCGTGCCTCGGACGCGGGCAGTCCCTCGGCGATCGACATCATCCGGCGGTGCATGATGCCGAGGGTCGCGCGGACCTCGTCGTCGGTCTCGGTCGTCGGGGTGATCACGAGCGCTCGACGGTCGGTGGGGTGCGGGTCGCGGCGCACGTGGTTCGACTTGACCAGGCGGTCGATCAGGATCGTGGTCGAGGCCGACGAGATCTTGAGGTAGGCGGCGAGGTCCTTCGGGCTGATGCTGCGGCCCGAGCGCTGCGACTGCAGCAGGAAGCGCACGGCGAGCAGGTCGGTCTCGCCCATGCCCATCGAGTCGCGGGTGCGGCGGCGCATCGCGGTCTCGGCGGCCCGGTAGCGACGCAGGGCGTTGAGCACGGCGACCCCGCGCTGGGTCGCGTCGTCGTCGGGGAACCAGTACCCGGACGCCTCGGTGATCTCCTGCGTTGCCATTGCCACAGGCTAGTCCGTCTCGTATGGAGGCCGTCTAGCGACTTCCTGTGGGTGTGCCTGCTTCGTTCCCGCGTGCAGGACGGGAGGCCCGTGGCGGGGTCGCCACGGGCCTCCCGTCCGTCCTGAGGTGCGGTCGACCGCACCCGGTCGCTCTACGCGGCGGCCTGCTCGGTCGAGGCGTCGGCGAGTGCGTTCAGCGCGCCCTGGACGAGCGAGGTGACCTCGGCGTCCTCGCGCGGGTGGGTCTCCGCGAAGCGGACGACCGACTGCGGGATCGCGACCTTGACGTCCTCGAGGACCTTCGCGCCGGCGATGCCGGCGACCTTGCGGGCGTCGTCGTGGGCCCACACGCCGCCGTACTGCCCGAACGCGGAACCGATGGCGGCGAGCGGCTTGCCGGACAGCGGCGAGGCGCCGAACGGACGCGATGCCCAGTCGAGGGCGTTCTTCAGCACGGCCGGGATCGTGCCGTTGTACTCGGGGGTGACGAGCAGGACGGCGTCCGCGGCGGCGATCGCGTCGCGGAAGGCGACCGCTGCGGCCGGCGGGGTGTCGCCGTCGATGTCCTCGTTGTAGAACGGCAGGTCGACGATGCCGTCGAACGTGGTGACCTCGATGCCCTCCGGCGCGTGGTGCGCCGCGGCCTCGGCGAGCTTGCGGTTGATGGAGTCGGCGCGGAGGCTGCCGACGAGTGCGAGGACGTTCGTCATGGTGATCCTTCTGGTTCGAGACGTTGTTCTGGGACGGAAAGGTGTCTGCGACAACCAATTCGAGCGTACGGCGTGCTATTCCCAGACCGCTGGGTACGGTGGCGATGGGTACGGTGGCGACGTGAGCACGCTTCGGACGCCGGCCAGCACGCCCCGCACGTCGAACCCGGACTGGTGGCGCGACGCCGTCGTCTACCAGGTCTACCCACGCAGCTTCGCGGACTCGAACGCCGACGGCCTGGGCGACGTCGCGGGCATCACCAGCCGCGTGCCCTACCTGGCGGCACTCGGCGTCGACGCGTTGTGGCTCTCGCCGTTCTTCCCGTCGCCCCTCGCTGACGGCGGGTACGACGTGGCCGACTACCGGGCGGTCGATCCACGACTCGGCTCGCTGGCGGACCTTGACGCCCTGCTCCGGTCCGCGCACGAGCACGACCTGCGGGTGATCGTGGACATCGTGCCGAACCACACCTCGGACGAGCACGAGTGGTTCCGGGCGGCACTCGCGTCCGCGCCGGGCTCGCCGGAACGGGCGCGGTACGTCTTCCGCGACGGGGCGGGTGTGTCCGGGGAACTGCCGCCGAGCGACTGGGTGTCGAACTTCGGCGGGAGCGCCTGGACCAGGGTGCCGGACGGCCAGTGGTACCTGCACCTCTTCGCACCCGAGCAGCCCGACCTGGACTGGTCCAACCCTGAGGTCCGTGCGGACTTCGAGGACACGCTGCGCTTCTGGTCGGACCGCGGGGTCGACGGCTTCCGGGTCGACGTCGCACACGGCCTGGCGAAGGACCTGTCGACGCCGTACCGCGCATCGAACGAGCACGCGCTGCCGCTCGACGGCTCCGACCCGCTGTACGACCGCGACGAGGTGCACGAGGTCTTCGCGTCCTGGCGCACCGTGCTCGACGAGTACGACCCGCCCCGGGCCGCCGTCGCCGAGGCCTGGGCACCGGCACCGCGACGCGTCCTGTACGCCCGGCCCACCGAACTCGGGCAGGCGTTCAACTTCGACCTGCTCGAGGCGCCGTTCGAGGCTGCCGCCTTCCGGAGCATCATCGAGCGGAACCTGGCGGCGTCCGAGCAGTCCGGTGCGTCGAGCACCTGGGTGCTGTCGAACCACGACGTCGTGCGGCACGCCAGCCGCTACGGCCTGCCGGACGACACCGACACCGACGCGTGGTTGCTGACCGACGGCACCACCCCCGAGCTCGACCGCGAGCGGGGCCTCCGCCGTGCCCGCGCCGCGACCCTGCTGATGCTCGCGCTGCCCGGGTCGTCGTACGTCTACCAGGGCGAGGAACTCGGCCTGCACGAAGCCGCCGCGATCCCGCGTGACGAGCTGCAGGATCCGAAGTGGCTGCGCTCAGGACACACCGTCAAGGGCCGGGACGGGTGCCGTGTGCCGATCCCGTGGACGACCTCCGGACCGTCGTTCGGCTTCGGGGACGTCGCGCCGCTGCTGCCGCAGCCCGCGGACTTCGGGGCGTCGTCGGTGCAGGCGGAGGACGGGGATCCGGCATCGACGCTGTCCCTGTACCGGGCAGCGCTCGACGCTCGTCGCCGGTTGCAGCAGGGGGAGGAGCTCACCTGGCTGGACGCCCCCGACGACGTGGTCGCCTTCGCCCGGCACGACGGGTGGCGGTCGGTCACGAACCTCGGCACGACGCCCGTGCCGCTGCCGTCGGGTGACGTCGTGGTCGCGTCCGGGCCGCTCGGTGACGCGGCCGGCGTGCTGCCGGGCGAGACGACGGTCTGGTTGGCCTGAGCGGACCATCTCTGGCCGTTCTTCCTCCACAGCTCTTCCTCCACAGCCAGGAGGCCCGTGGCTGCGATCCACAGATCGGCTTCGGCTCGACCTGCGGTGACCGCTCGATCGCGACGATCGGGACATGACAGAACCCACTGCTCCGACATCCGTCCCGGACCCGCTCCGGTCGCGGGCTGCCCGTCGCTTCGCGACGGTGTGCACCGCGCTGACCGCCCTCGCCGTCCTCGCGGCTCCTGCGATCCTGCCCACCGGCTCGAGTGCGGCGACACTCGACTTCCCCTACGACAACTCGTTCACCAGCGCGGCCGGTGGCACCCTGAGCGGTGACGCCGCGATCGTCGACGGCCGTCTCCGCCTGACCGACGACGTCCGGAACCAGGCCGGGGCGTGGTCGACGAACGACACGTTCCCGTCGGGCACCGGGCTCGAGATCGCGTTCGACTACGCGATGCACACCGACAAGGACGACCCCGGCGCTGACGGCCTGCTGCTCTTCCTCGCCGACGGCGCCGCCGTGCAGGGGGTCGGGGCGTTCGGCGCCGGCCTCGGGTACGCCTGCCGGAGCACGCAGACCGAGGGCGGCGGACAGGCGTGTGACCTGCCCGGGGTCCCTGGTGGGTTCGCCGCGATCGCGATCGACCACTACGGCAACTTCTCGTCGCGGATCAACGGCTCGGGGCCGAGGGCGCAGGCCGACCACGTCGTCGTCCGCGGGTCCGGCAACGGGAACGACGGCTACCGCTACGTCGCGGGGGCTCCGGCACCCGGGGGCACCGTGACGACCGGCTCGACGCCGCGCACGGTCCGCGTCACGCTGCTGCCGGGCGAGGACGGCGAGCTCACGCTGACGGTGCGGCTGCAGGTCGGTCAGGTGATGCGCACCGTGCTCGACGGGGTCCCGCTGCACGGCGACGGACAGGTGCCGATGCCGAGCACGCTGCGGCTCGGGTTCGCCGGCGCCACCGGCAGCCACGTGAACACCCACGAGATCGACGCCCTCCGGGTCTGGAAGCCGGCGGACCTGTCCGTGGAGCACGACCTGCCCGCGACCTCGGTCGCCGGCAGCACCGTCCGGTACACCGTGACCGCACGGAACCCCGGTCCGAACGACGCCGAGCCGAGCCCACTGCGGGTGGACGTCCCCGAGGGCATCGAGGACGCCACCTGGACCTGCGCGCCGGCAGCGGGTTCGGGCTGCGCCGTCGCGTCAGGAGCGGGCGACGTCGAGACGGACCTCGCCCTGCCCCGCGGCGGATCGGCCGTCGTCACCGTCGAGGGGCGCATCGCCGACGGTGCCGAGGGGCCGCTCGAGAGCGTCGCGACCATCGCACCGCCGTCGTCGATGTCCGACACGAACGAAGCCGACAACGCCTCGCGGGCGAGCACCACGGTCGTCACGGCCGTGGCCGCGGCGCACGTCGAGACGGACAAGTCCGTCTCACCCACGACCGTCGAGCCCGGCGACGAGGTCGTGTACACCGTGACCGCACGGAACCGTGGGCCATCGGTAGCCCAGCAGGTCGGCGCGACGGACGACCTGCCCGACGCGATGCGGTTCGTCGGGTCCGACGACGGCTGCACGGCCGAGGGGCAGCGGGTGACCTGCCGTTCCGACGTCGCGCTCGCCGTGGGGGAGACCCACGACTTCCGGCTCCGGGCCGTGCTCGATCCGGAGTACCAGGGGGACGGCTCCGACGTGGTGAACGTGGCCACGGCGACCTCCCCGACGGACCCGGACGGCGGCGACCCGTCGACCGAGGTCGCGATCGTCGTCGACCAGGACGACGAGGGTCCCGCGCCGACCCCGTCCCCGACCCTGGCGCCCGACCCCGACGACGCGGCATCGGTGCCGGATGCTCCCCGCGGTGACGACGGCGACGGCGACCGGGGTCCCCGTGGCCCCGTCACCGACGCGGCGCCGCAGGCCGCACGGGGCGCCCTCGCCTACACCGGCGTCGAGGACCTCGGGCTGGTCGCCGCGCTCGCCGCGGTGGTCGTCGCGGCCGGTTCGACCTGCTGGTGGCTCGCGCGTCGGCGTGGACGGCGTTCGGTGGTGACGGACGACCAGCCACGGTCCTGATCCAGCGGTGGGGTGGCGTCGTCCGGGCGACGCCACCCCGGCCGGCATTCGAGCATCCTCAGTGCTGCGGACCCCCGGCGGTCGGTCGGCTGCCACCGCGGCGGTAGGATCGATCTCACGATCCGCATGCCTGAAAGAGGTCCCGTGTCCGACACCGTGGACGACGCCACCACCGTGAACGAGGCGACCCAACGCGCGCGGTACTGGCCGATCCCGATCCTCCGGGCTGTGCCCGCCGCGGTCGTCGCGCTCGTCATCACCTTCTCGACGAACCACGCCGCCGGCTACGGCCTGCTGTTGTTCGCGGGCTTCGCGCTGGTCGAGGGGCTCGTGCTCCTGTGGGCCGGCGTCGCGCGGCTCCCGCTCGACGGTCGGTCCCGCCGCACCACGCTGCTGCAGGCCGTCATCACCCTGCTCGCCGCCGTCGCCGGGTTCGCCGGCAACGGCCTCGGGCTGCCGGCGTTCATCTCGGTCATCGTCGCCTTCGCGGTGCTCACCGGTGCGCTCGAGCTGGCACAGGGTCTGCGGGCTCGTCGTCGTTCCCCCTTCGCGCGGGACTGGACCACGATCGGCGCGCTCACCCTGCTGCTCGCGATCGCGTTCCTCATCACCCCGCCGGACTACTCGCAGCAGCTCGGTGGTGTGGAGCAGGTCACCGGCACGCTCGACGCCTCGATCGTCCTGGTCGGCCTGCTCGGCGCCTACCTCGCCATCACGGCGGTCTTCCACGTGATCGCCGGCCTCTCGCACAAGTGGGGCACGGCCACGCCGTCCGTCGCCCCGGACGGAGCACCACACGCATGACCACCCCCAGCCGTCGTGACCGTCTGCGCCCGGTCGAGCTCCTCGGGATCTCCGCGATCATCGCGGTGTTCACCGGACTCGTCGTGCTGTTCTCGACGCGGGAACTGCAGCTGGCCGTGATCTTCCTCGGCGTCGCGTTCATCGTCGTCGTCGTGGTGCTGGCGATGCTCCAGCTCGCGTCGACGAGCGACCAGGACGACAACGACATGCTCGGCGGGCACAAGACGCCCGGCGACGGCGAGGGCGACGACTTCCACTGATCCACGGCGGTCGCCGCCGATCGCACCGCGGTCGGACACGCCCGAGATCACGTTTCCGCCACGGTCCTGTCAGGATCGCGGGTCCTGCCGACACCTCTGGGTGAAGGAGGTGGGATGTGGACGTGACGACCGACACGGACGAGGCGCTCGTCCGTGCGATCGCGCAGGGGGACACCGATGCGCTCGCACGGGTGTTCGACCGCTACGCCGCCACGCTCACCCGGTACGCCTGGGCACTCGTCGACGACCGGTCGGACGTCGAGGAGATCGTGCAGGACACGTTCCTGACCCTGTGGCAGCGAGCGGTGGCGCTGGAGCTCCCGGCGGCCACCGTGCTGCCGTGGCTGCTCGTCGTCTGCCGGAACCACGCCTTCAACACCGGGCGCAAGCAGGCCCGCCGCCGCGCGGACGAGCTCCCCGAGCACCTCTCGTCGCCGGCCGAGCACGACGAGGCCCGCGAGACCCTGCGCTGGGTCCGGGCCGAGATCGCCGCGCTCCCCGACGTCGACCGCCGCATCTGCGAGCTCTGCCTGCTCGAGGGGCACTCCTACGCCGAGGCCGCCGAGCTGCTGGGCCTCAGCGTCGGGGCAGTCACCCAGCGCGTCTCGCGCAATCGACGCCGACTCAAGAAGGTGGTGATGCACGATGAACACTGAGCCTCCCGAGGGAGACGACCTGCAGCGCATGCTCGTCTCGATGAAGCAGCACGTCCTCGAACGTGCCACCCCGCGCCCGAAGCGCCGTCGTGGTCGGTCCGGTGTGGTCATCGGCGTCGTCGCGCTGCTCGCCGTCGGTACCGCTACCGGAGCCGTCGCGCTGACGCTCTCGCAGCAGGACACCCCGGTCGCCGCGCCCACCCAGACGCAGGCGCCCGAGCCCTCGCCGACGGCCACCACCCCGAGTTCCGCACCGATCACCGGCACGCCACGCCCCACCGCGACGTCGACGCCCCTGAACACCACCGCCACGATCCCGACGGACTGCCGCGCGGTCGTGCCGGCGTCGGAGTACTCCCGGTTCTTCGGGGACATCACCGCGACCGAGCAGGACATCGACGGCGCGAGTGACGGTGGCGACGGCACCGCCGCTACCGGACTCAGCTGTGAATGGCGGGCGCCGGGTGCGGACGGTGGGGCGCTGTACGTCACGGTCTCCACCACGACCGCAGAGCAGACCCGGAACCAGGTCGACACGTTCGGTGACGAGGCCGGCGGCACCTGCACCGAGCGTCCGGACGGCACACTGTGTCAGCTCCGAGCGACCCTCGACGGCGGCGTCGCCAAGGCGTACACCCTGTACGTCCGCGGCGACAGCTCCGTCGTCGTCGACCAGATCGGCTTCCCGACCGACAACCTGCTGGGTGCGGTCGTCGGGGAGGTGTGGGGGGACTGACGGCCAGGAGGCTCGTGGCGGACCCGCCCCGTGCCTCCTGTCCGTCGGTGGGGTCCACCCACCGGCGCCGCGTCAGACGACGCGCGCGGCCACGATGTCGCGCGCCAGCGTCCGGACCGCACGGTTCGGCTCCGGACTCGTGCGGATCGCCAGGCCGATGCGGAGTGGTTCGACCGCGTCCTCGAGCTCGAGGACCGCGCCGTCGTGCCGCACTCCGGAGTCCGGCACGACCCCGACCCCCAGCCCCGCCGAGGCGAACCGGATGACCGCGGGCATGTCGTTCATCTCGGCGACGATCCGCCGTCGGATCCCGAGCCGCTCGAGTGCGCCGTCCAGGATGATCCGGTTGCCGAACCCGTGCGCGGTGTCGACGAAGGGTTCGTCCGCGAGGTCGGCGAGCGACACCGAGCGGCGCCCGGCCAACGGGTGGTCCGACGCCGTGAAGACGCGGAACGGCATCTCGCGCAGCGGTTCGACCACGACTCCGGCCGGCACCGTCGGCAGCCCCGTGTACGCGAGGTCGAGCCGCCCGGCGACGAGGTCCTGCACGAGCCCGGTCGTGCCCGACGGTGAGGTCATGAGCTCCACGGTGACGAGTGGGTGCCGCCGCCGGAACCGCTGCAGCACGCCGGTCAGGTCGACGATGTCCATGCTCGTGAAGATGCCGAGCCGCACCCGTCCGCGCAGGTCGGCGTCGTCCACGGTCGCCAGGTCGCGCATCCGGTCGAGCGACTCCAGCACGGCGCGGGCGTGCGGGAGCAGGTCCTCCCCGGCGGTCGTGAGCACGAGGTGCCGTCCGGTGCGGTCGAACAGCCGCACGCCGAAGGTCCGCTCGAGCGAGGCGATCCCGGCCGACACTGTCGACTGCGCCGCCCAGAGCCGTTCGGCCGCGCGGGTCACGCTGCCCTCGGCGGCGACGGTCACGAACTGTTCGAGCAGGCGGGTCTCCATTACCCCATCATCGATCCGATCGATGGACGGCATCAAGAGCATCCGTTGGACTCGATGCTCGGGGCGCGCGATCATCGGAACATGTCAACCGTGACCGACACCCCGACGGGCGCTCTCCCCGCCACAGCATCCGCTCCCGCGAGCGAGCGTGTCCCGGCCCCCCGTGGCCGTCGTGCGCACACCCGTCGGCGTCACGGCTTCGGCTTCTGGGCCGTCGCCTTCGCGTTCCTGTCGGTGATGGCCTTCGCGACGGTCCCCGCACCGCTGTACGTCATCTACCAGGCACGGGACGGCTTCCCCACGTTCACCACCACGATCATCTTCGCCGCGTACGGCGTCGGGGTCGTCGGGTCCCTGTACCTGGCCGGACACCTCAGCGACGTGCACGGGCGGAAGCCGCTCATCCTCGTGTCGATCGCGCTCGCGCTCGTCGCCGCCGTGCTGTTCCTGGTCTGGAACGACGTCACCGGCCTCATCGTCGCGCGACTCGTGACCGGCCTCGGCGTCGGGACGCTCACCGCCACGGCGACCGCCCACCTCGGTGAGCTCCGGGTCCGTGCGACCGGTTCGTCCGACTCGGCGAAGGGCGCGAGCGTCGCCGCCGGTGCCGTGAACCTCGGCGGGCTGTCGCTCGGCGCCCTCGTCGGGGGTGCGCTCGCCGAGTTCGTCGGAGCGCCGCTCATGGTGCCGTACGTCGTGTTCGTCGTCGCACTGGCCGTGGCCTTCGTGCTCGTCCTCGTCGTGCCGGAGACCGTCGCCCGCCCCGAGACCCGCGTGCCCTACCGCCCGCAGCGCATGCAGGCACCGGAGGGCAAGGCCGCCGCGTTCTGGGCAGCCGGTGCCGCGGCGTTCGCGGCCCTCGCGGTCCAGGGGCTCTTCACCTCGGTCGCCCCGACGTTCCTCGGCACCACCTTCCACGTCACCGACCGGCTGGCGGCCGGTGCGACGACCTTCGGGGTGTTCGCCGCGAGCGCCGTCTCGCAGATCGTGTTCGCCCGACTCACGCAGCGCACGCAGATCCGGCTCGGCATGGTGCTCCTGGTCGGCGGCCTGGCGGTGCTCGCCGTCGCCGCGGTCCTGCTGCAGGTCGCCGGCTTCATCGGCGGTGGCGTCGTGGCGGGCGCCGGGGTCGGGCTGCTCTTCCGGGCCAGCATCGCGAGCGCCGGAGCCCTGGTCGGTCCCGAGCGTCGGGGCGGGGTGCTCGCGGCCACGTTCCTCATCGCCTACGCCGGGCTGACGGTGCCGGTCGTGGCCGTCGGGGCGGCGCTCCTGGTGATCCCGACCCTGCCCGTCCTGATCGGGTACGTGGTGCTCGTCGCCGTCCTGGCCGTCATCGCCGGCACCCGACTGGCCGCGCGCGCCTGACGCGGGGCGGGCCTCCCGTCCGCCCGTCGCATCCCGGAACACGGTTCCGTCGTCCGGGTCGCGCGCCCGGCATACTGGGCGCGTGCCCCAGAACCGCAACCGTCCCGTGATCACGGGGATCGCGGCCGTGGTGGCCGCCGGTCTCCTCGTCGGCGGGTTGTTCCTGACGGCGCGGCAGGGCGCGGACGACCCGACCATCGGTGCCGGATCGCGCTCCGGGACGCCGACCGACGCGGCAACCGCCTCCGGCGACGGCACCGTCACGATCAAACGCACCGGGCCGGACCTGCCCGGCGACGCCACCCTGGCGCGGTGCGACTCCACGACCCAGGCGGCCGTCGCCCAGTACGACACCGCGGCGCTCGGCCAGGTCACCCTGCAGTGCGGCACGTCGGCACAGGGCTACGAGCACATCCGGCAGCGGCACACTGCCGACTGGCAGGAGGTCGTCGCGGGCCACGGTTCCCGCGACTGGGACGACGCGATGCTCACGGCCGTGCAGACGGCGCTGGTGTCACCGCGAGCAGGATTCCCGGTCGACGCCGGGGACGGCAAGGTCTGCTACGCGGCACCGGTGCGGTTCGACGACGGGTCGCGTCCGGATGCGGACCCGTTCGTGAAGGTCATCGTCTCCGCCACCACCGACCGCGTCATCACGGCGTACCCGACGCGCACCGACGACTGCTGACGCGGGCGGGCGGGCGCGGGTGAGTGCGTCCGCCGACCCCGAACGACACTCTCGATGTCGTACGACGGCGAGGATGTCGTCTCGGGGCACCGGCAACAGTGCGCGCGTGCAACGAATGACGAAGCCGATGTCGTACGACGTCGACGAAGTCGTTCCGCGTCGACAGGTGCGGCGGGTGCGACGAGCCAGCCACCCACACGGCATCCCTACGCGTGCACCTCGTGCTCGTGCCGCCGGTGCGACGCGGGCTCCAGCTGGAAGGTCGAGTGCTCCACGGGCACGTCGAAGTGCTCCGCCACGCACTGCTGCAGCTCGTCGAGGATCCGCGGAGCGTGCGCCGTCGAGAAGCACTCGTCGTCCACCACCACGTGGGCGGTCAGGTTCGGGACCCCCGTCGCCACCAGGGTCGCGTGCAGGTCGTGCACGGCGATGACGTGCTCGAGCTCGAGGATGTGGCCCCGCACGTCGTCGAGGTCGAGCCCCGGCGGCGTGGACTCGAGCAGCACGTTCGCGGTCTCGCGCAGCAGCCGGATCGCCCGCGGCAGGATGAGCAGGCCGATGAGGATCGCAGCGACCGAGTCGGCACGCTCCCACCCGGTGAGCATGAGCACGACCGCGGCGGCGATGACGGCGACCGAGCCGAGGGTGTCGTTGAGGACCTCGAGCCGGGCGGCGCGCGAGGTGAAGCCCTCGCCCGAGGCCCGCAGCAGCACGCCGTAGGCCACCAGGTTGCCGACGAGTCCGATGATGCCGAACACGAGGAGCGGTCCGGAGTGGATCTCGGCGGGCACGAACAGCCGTTGGATCGCGGAGATGATCACGAAGACGCCGACCGCGAGCAGGATCGCCGCCTGGGCGGTGGCACCGAGCACCTCGGCACGTTGGAAGCCCCACGTGCGCTGCGTCGTCGGGCTGCGGCGGGCGAGCCGCGTCGCGACGAGGCCGATGCCGAGCCCACCGGTGTCGACGACCATGTGCCCGGCATCGACCAGCAGCGCGAGGGAGCCCGTGACGACGGCGCCGACGACCTCGGCCAGCAGGATCGTCGCCGAGATGCAGAACGCGATGAGCAGTGCGCGCTCGGACGCGTGCCCGTGCGAGTGCCCTGCTCCGTGGTCGTGACCCATGTGCCACATCGTAGGGATCGGCACCGACGACATGCCAGGATCGGGACGTGACCCGGTCGCCCTACGAGCTGTCCACACCATCCGACGTGCTGGCCCGGTTGCACCCGCGGCTGTCGGCGTACTTCGGCGCGATCCCGCCGGGCCACGTCGGCCGCGGTGAAGGGGTGTTCGACGTCGTCGGCACACCGCGCCGGTGGCTGTGGCCGCTGCTCGCCTGGTTAGCCCGCGATGCCGTCATGTTCCCGGTCTGGGAGCGGGACGTCCCCTTCACGGTCGAGAACCACCCGGCTCGCGTCCGTCGTGGTCGTGCCGGACGGGAGGCCCGCCCCGCGGTCCGCGCGCACCGCACCTTCCGGTTCCGCTCCGGCAGCCGCACGATGGTGGACGCCATCACCGCCGAACCGGACGGCCTGGTCGACCACCTCGGTCGCCACGGGCGCGTCAGCGCCCGGCTCCGGGCGGAGGTCGACGCGCACGGGCCGGACGCGGGCGCCCTGCGCCTGGTCTCCACCCGCGTGACGTTCCGTGCGCTGGGACGCGAGGTGCGCCTTCCGGCCCGCATCGCACCGCGGGTCCTGCTCACAGAACGATTCGATGACGAAGCGGACCTGCAGCGCGTGTCCCTGGTGCTCTCGGCGCCGGTGCTCGGCACGCTGTACCGGTACGAGGGGGCGTTCCGGTACGAGATCGCGCCGGACACAGGACGGGGATGAGATGAGCGACCAGAAGGGCCGCGTCGTGATCGCGGGCGCGAGCGGGTTCGTGGGGCAGTACCTGCGGGACGCCTTCACCGAAGAGGGTTACCAGGTCGTCACGGTCGGCCGGACGGGCGACGCGGTGTGGGGGAACACCCTGCGCATCCGCGAGCTCGTCGACGGTGCAGCCCTCGTCGTGAACATGGCGGGCAAGAGCGTCAACTGCCGGTACGGCCGACGCAACCGCGCCGAGATCATGCGCTCCCGGGTGGACACCACGCTCGAGCTCGCCGAGGCGATCCGCACCGCCGAGCAGCCCCCACCGCTGTGGCTCAACGCCTCGACCGCGACGATCTACCGCCACGCCGACGACCGCCCCCAGGACGAACTGACCGGCGAACTCGGCGAGGGCTTCTCGGTCTCGGTGGCGCGTGCGTGGGAGGACGCCTTCTTCGGCGCCGACCTGCCGTCGACCCGTCGGGTGGCGCTCCGGATGGCGATCGTGTTCGGCGACGGCAGCGCCCTCGTGCCGCTGCTCCGGCTGGCGCAGGCGGGCCTCGGCGGGCCGCAGTACGACGGCGCCTGGGTGCCGACGCGTTCCCGGCTGCGGGCGGGGACGTACCACCACCACCGGCCGACCCGGGGTCGCCAGCGGTTCAGCTGGGTGCACATCGCCGACGTGCTCGGCACGATCCGGTTCGTCCGCGACCACCCGGAGATCGAGGGAGCGGTGAACGTGTCGAGCCCGAACCCGTCCGACAACCGGACCGTGATGGCGACGATCCGTGACGCCGTGGGTCGCCGGTTCGGACTGCCGACGCCGCGGTGGATGCTCGAGGTCGGGTCCTTCGCGATCCGCACCGAGACCGAACTGGTGCTCAAGAGCCGGTGGGTGGTGCCGACGCGGTTGACCCAGGCGGGGTACGAGTTCCGGTACCCGCACCTGCGCGGTGCGCTCGCCGGGATCATCGCGGAGCGTCGCCAGCACCGGGGCTGAGCACCGGCACCGGGACTCCGTCGACCGGCGTCGGCACCGGGACCTCGGAAGGCGACGAGTGCGACGGACCCGACGCGCGTGCCGGTCGCGACGCGCGTGCCGGTCGCGACGACCACAGCACCGCCCCGACCACGACGGCGCCGGCGAGCACCTCGACCAGGTCGGGCACCTCGCCGAAGGCCGCCCACGACGCGAGCACACCGACGACCGGCACGAGCATCGAGAACGGGGCGACCGTGCTCGACGGGTAGGTCGCCATCAGTCGCGACCAGATCCCGTAGCCGACCAGGGTCGCGACGAGCACGATGTAGAGCAGGCCGAGGTCGGCCGGCAGCGCCTCGGCGCTGAAGGCCGTGCCGAGTGCGGTACCGATGCGGTCCGGCCCCTCGACCACGACCGACAGCACGGCCATCGGGATCGGCGGCACGACCGACCACCAGAGCGTCAGGTGCAGCGGGTTCGCGGCTCCTGCTCGCCGGGTCGCGACGTTGCCGATCGCCCACCCGAGTGCGCCGCACAGCGCCAGCACCACCGGCAGCAGGGCCGCCGTCTGCGACCGGTGCAGGGCGATCAGGCCGAGGGCGGCGACCGCGATCGTCACGCCGATGACCTGTCGTCCGGTGAGCCGTTCGCGCAGGAACACGCCGGCGAGCACCACGGTGAACGGCGCCGAGGCCTGCAGCACGAGCGAGGCGAGCCCGGACGGCATCCCCGACGCCATGCTCAGGTACAGGAACGAGAACTGCAGCACCCCGAGCCCGAACCCGACGAGCAGCAGCCGCCCGAACGGGATCTTCGGCCGCGGCACGAACAGCAGCGTGGGGATCGCCAGGATCGTGAACCGCAGGGCCGCGAGGAGGAACGGCGGGAAGTGCTCGAGGGCGAGCGCGGTCGCGGGGAAGTTCAGGCCCCAGACGGCGGCGACGACCAGGGCGAGGAGGCGGTCACGGGTGGTCATGCTCCGATCGTGGTGGCTCGGAACGTGTAGGACCAGCGAATTGTTCGCAACCGACGTTGTAGCCTCCCTGCATGGTCGACTTCGACGTGCACCTGCTCGCCGTCCTGCGCGAACTCGCCGAGCGCGGCAGCGTCACTGCCGTCGCCGAGGCCACGCACCGCACGCCCAGCGCGGTGTCGCAGCAACTGCAGACGCTGCAGCGGCAGGTGGGCGTCCCGCTCGTCGAGCGCATCGGCCGCGGCGTCCGGCTCACCGCCCACGGCGACGTACTCGCCGGACTGTCGACCGGCGTCGCCACGGCGATCGCCCGGGTCGACGCCGCCTGGCAGGAGCACCTGGGCGGCGCGACGGGCAGCGTCGACCTCGCGATCTTCCCGTCGGCGGCCGAACTGCTGCTGCCCGGGGTCCTCACCCGGATGCGCGCGCACCCCGGCATCGAGCTGACGCTCGTCGACGTGGACGTCAGCGAGGGGGAGTTCGCACCCCTCGCCGCCGACCACGACATCGCCGTCGGACACCGCTCGGACGGGGTGCGGCCGGCGGACCAGGGATCGGTGGAGACGGTCCCGCTCCTGCGTGAACCGCTCGACGTGGCCCTGCCGCCGGGGCACCGGCTCGCCGGTCGCGAGCGCGTCGGGATCGACGAGGTCGTCGGCGAGACCTGGATCGGCGTGCCGGAGGGGTACCCGATCGACCGGGTCCTGCAGGCGATGGCGGCGGCGTCGGACGCTCCGCCGAGCGTCGCCTTCCGGACGATCCACCTGCCCGTCATCGAGAACCTGGTCGCCGCGGGCCACGGCGTCGCGCTCGTGCCCCGCTACACCTCGGGCACGCGGGCGTCCGGCCGGTTCCACCTGGCCGAGCTGGCCGACGTGCGGGCGGGGCGCCGGATCGAGGCGCTGGTCCGCCCCGACCGTGCGGTCCGCCCCGTGGTGCGCACCGTCCTGGAGGCGCTGGTCGCCGAGGCCCTGGACGTCACCACCTGAGACGGTCGCGCCCACTGCCGGGCGCACGCCGTGCCTCCCGGCCGCGTGGGCGCTGCGGCAGACCCGCTTCGTGAGCAGGAGCGGTCGGGTGCCGCGCCGCGACTCGACCTCTTCTGCTCACTCGGTGAGCGCCAGGGGCGTCAGCGCACCTGGATCGGGGTGCCGAGCGGCAGGAGCTCCGCGAGCGCGGTGATGTCGGCGTTGTGCATGCGGATGCAGCCGTGCGATGCGGCGGTACCGATGCTCGAGGTGTCGTCGGTGCCGTGCAGCCCGATCTGTCCCGGGCCGCCACCGAACGAGTTCAGCACGTCCGAGAACGCCGTCGTGCCGTAGGCGTACGGGCCGTACCCGGCGTTCGTCGGCGCCAGCAGCTCGGTCAGGGCGAAGCGGCCCGTCGGCGTCGGCGTCCCACCGGTACCGGTCGCGACGGGGTAGCTGTCGACGACCTTGCCGGCCTTGTAGAGGTCGAGGGTGTTGGTCGACGTCGTCACCACGATCGCGTACGGGTCGGCGGACAGGTCGACGGACGTCTTCTCCACCCAGCCGGTGCTGCCGTTCGGACGCTGCGCGAGCTGCACCTGCACCCACCCGTCCTGCTGCGCCACCACGAGGAACACGAGCGGGGCGCCGGAGGCCTGGGGGTTCGGCAGCGTGGTCGTGACCGCGCCGCCCGGGGCGGTGTGCACCGCGATCGACGCGCCGCGGACCGCAGCGACCGTCGACGTCGCCGGGGCGTGCACCGCGTCCACCGGGCCGCGGCTCGCGGTCGGCGTCGGCGTCTGCGTCGGTCCCCGGGTCGCGCTCGCTGTCGGCGTGCTCGATGCGACCGGCGAGGGCGCCGAGGTGGGCGCGGCGGCCGGAGCGGACCACGGGCGCATCGCCAGGACGACGATCACCGCAGCGACGGCGATCGCCACGGCAGCGGCGAGCACCCCGGGGCGGAAGCGGGACGACGACGGTCGGGGCACGGTGCGGCTCCTCGGTTCGGACGTGGCGACGGCGCCCGGCGTGGAACTCGCCGGACGCCGTCGGACGCCGCGGAGGACGTCGGTTCGGTCGGTGCTGCGGATCAGCCGGTGAAGGCCGCGTTGCCCGGGACCGGGACCGCGACGGGAGCCGGGTCGTCGACCGGGGTGGGGTCGGTGCCCGGTGTCGTCGGGTCGGCCACGATCGTCACGGCGAAGCTGACCAGGATGCCGCTGTCGTCCCCGCTCAGGATGAGGGCGACGTCGCCGGCCGGGATGTCGGCGCTGAACGTGGCGGTCCCGGAGACGTTGCCGTCCGCGTCGGCGGTGAAGACCTGGTCCGCACCGACGTACTCGAGGTCCGGCAGCAGGATCGCGGGCAGCACCTTCTCACCCGGCAGGAAGCCGGTCGCGGTGACCTGCACACCCGGGTCGCGGAGCGACGACTGCGTGGTCGGCGTCTGCACCCGGATCGTGCCGGTCGGCTCGGGGGTGAAGTAGGTGTTGTCCTGGTTCCGGGAGATCCCCGTGACCGTGCCGGTCCCGGTGAGCGTCACCGCGCCGTACGCGTTGATGGTGGCGTCCGGGGTGGTCGCCGCGAACTGGGCCTGGAAGGCAGCGAGGGTCGCCGCGGTGCCCGCGGCGATGGTGCCGACCGGCAGCGTGGCCGTCCAGGTGCCGTCGACGGCGGTGGGTCCGGTGGCCGAGGTGGTCAGGACGACGCCGTCGCCCGGGGCGTTGTCGGTCGAACCAGCGGTGTCGACCACCAGTGCGTAGCGGGCGTCACCCGACGCGATGAGGTCGGCGGTGCCGAGGCCGAGGCCCTCCCGCGATGCCTTCACCGTGCTGCGGACATCGGTGAGGTCGGTCGCGGCGCTGCCGGTCGTGGCGTGCGCGAGGAGCGTGCCGGTCGGCAGCGTCGCGCCGCTCGCGCCGAACGTCGGCGTGCCGCCCGTGGTGAACCAGTTCGCCGGGAAGGCGCCGCTCGTCCAGGTCGTGAGGTCGTCCGCGGCGACCCACTCGGTGCCGGCCGGCGTCGCGGCACGGCTCTCGGGCGAGGCCTTCGCAGCGGTGCCCTCGCCCGCAGTGCCCGTGATGGACTGCTGGGACGCTGTGGGGGTCGGGCTCGGCGCGTTCTCGGCCGTGGCGACGCCCGGGAGGGCGACGAGCGCGGCTGCGAGCGCGGTCACCGCGGCGGCGGTGGCGATGGTGGTACGGCGCATGGATGGGTTCTTCCGGTTCGAACACCCGAGCGGGGTGCAGCGCGGACCCGGTTCCGTGCTCCGCGACGTCGCGGTCCCCCCAGTGTCCGTCGCGAGCTTACGTGAGGAACCGTCGCGCGTCACGCGGATGTCCGGGAACGTCGGAAGTCGGACGTCCGACGTCGGACGTCTGGCGTCCGACGTCAGACGTCGAGGTGGTCGACCAGCTCGTCCGCCAGGCCCGTGTACGTCGCCGGCGTCAGGTTCGTCAGCCGGGCCTTCGCGCCGTCCGAGATGTCCAGGCCGTTCACGAACACGATGAGGTCCTGCTGGGTCACCCGCTTGCCGCGCGTGAGGTCCTTGAGCATCGCGTAGGGGTCCTCGATGTTCGACTGCCCGGCGGTGACCTCGGCACGGATGACCGTCTGGATCGCCTCGGCGAGGACCTCCCAGTTGTGGTCGAGGTCGTCGGCGAGCTTGGCCTCGTTCACCGAGATCTCGCCCAGGCCGCGGCGCAGGTTGTCGAGCGCGAGCAGCGAGTGCCCGAACGCGACGCCGATGTTCCGCTGCGTGGTCGAGTCGGTCAGGTCGCGCTGCAGACGGCTCGTCACCAGGGTCTCGGACAGGGTGGAGAACAGCGCCGACGAGATCTCGAGGTTCGCCTCGGCGTTCTCGAACTTGATCGGGTTGATCTTGTGCGGCATCGTCGACGAGCCGGTGGCACCGGCGACCGGGATCTGCGTGAAGTACCCCATCGAGATGTAGGTCCACACGTCGGTCGCCAGGTTGTGCAGGATGCGGTTGGCGTGCCGGATCCGGTCGTACAGCTCGGCCTGCCAGTCGTGCGACTCGATCTGCGTGGTGAGCGGGTTCCAGGTGAGCCCGAGGCCCTCGACGAACTCGCGCGACAGCGTCGGCCAGTCGGCCTCGGGGTCCGCGGCGAGGTGGGCCGAGAAGGTGCCGGTCGCGCCGGAGAACTTGCCGAGGTACTCGCCGCCCTCGATCTGGGCCAGGACGCGCTCGAGCCGGTAGACGACGACCGCGAGCTCCTTGCCGAGCGTCGACGGGGTCGCGGGCTGCCCGTGCGTGTGGGAGAGCATCGGGACGGCGCGCAGCTCGACGGCGAGCGTCCGCAGCTTCTCGAGCACAGCACGGTACGCCGGCAGCCAGACCTGGTCGACGGTGTCGCGCACGGTCAGGGCGTACGACAGGTTGTTGACGTCCTCGCTCGTGGCGGCGAAGTGGGTCAGCTCGGCGATCGCGTCCAGCCCGAGCTCCGAGAGCCGGCGGCGGACGAAGTACTCGACGGCCTTGACGTCGTGGCGGGTCGTCGCCTCGATCTCGGCGAGTTCGGCGATCTGGTCGTGGCCGAAGGTCTCCACGATGCGCCGGAGCGCGGCCTTGTCGTCGACGCTGAGCGGCGAGGTGGTGAACATCGCGTGGTCGGTCAGGAAGACCAGCCACTCGACCTCGACCACGATGCGCGCGCGGTTGAGCCCGGCCTCGGAGAGGTACTCGCCCACCGTGTGCACGATCGGGTAGTAGCGCCCGTCGAGCGGGCTGATCGGCTGCGGGGGAAGGGGGGTCATGGGGCTCCCTGACGGACGGCCGGCTCGAGCTGGTGGAAGAGCGCCCGGCAGGCCCGTTCGACGGTCGAGAGCACTCGGTCGAACTCGTGCCGGTCCGCGTAGTACGGGTCCGGCACGTCGGTCTGCTGGGGCCAGGCGTCGTCGTACCGCAGCAGGAGCGTCACCTTGGCGGAGTCGTCCATGGTCGGTGCCCACGATCGCAGGACGCGTTCGTGGGAGCGGTCGAGTGCGACCACCAGATCGAGGTCCGGGAACCGGTCCGGGTCGAACTGACGGGCGCGATGCCTGCTGCCATCGTATCCGCGTGCCGCGAGGGCTGCGATCGTGCGCTCGTCGGCCGGTTCGCCGACGTGCCAGTCACCAGTGCCGGCCGACTCGACGTGGAAGCGTTCGGCGAGCCCGGCGTCCGCGGCGATCTGCGCGAAGACGACGCCGGCCATAGGGGACCGGCAGATGTTGCCACTGCAGACGAACGAGACGCGGAACGGGGCGTCGACGTCCGGGGCCATGGTCACATCATGACGCAGGGAGGTGTCCTCCGCGAGGTCCGTCCGCGTCACGCCCGCTGGCGGTTCAGCACCGGGCGGACGAACAGCCCGATCAGCCAGGCGAAGACGGCGAGCACGAAGGCCCCGACGATGCCCCAGCCGAACGACTCGACCTCGAGCCCGAAGCCGAACGCGTCCGAGATGCCCGCGACGATGAGCAGCAGGATCGCGTTCACGATGAAGGAGATCAGCCCGAGGGTCAGGATGTAGATCGGGAACGCCACGATCCGGATCAGCGTGCCGATCACGGCGTTGACGAGCCCGAACACGAAGGCCACGAGCAGGTAGGTGAGCACGGTCGCCGTGGTCCCGCCGTCGCCGAACGCGGTGACGGAGACGCCGCTGACGATGAGCGTGGTGAGCCAGAGGGCCACGGCGTTGACGACGAGGCGGACGAGGAATCGCATGCACCCATGATGCCCTTCGACACCCGCGCAGTCACCGACACCGCCCGCACGGCCGCGGGTTAGCCTGTGCAGGTGAGTGAGCAGCGTGTGCACATCCGGCCCGAGATCGCCGTCCTCCCCGCCTACAAGCAGGGACGCCAGGCCGCCGACGACGCCTTCAAGCTGTCGAGCAACGAGAACCCGTTCCCCCCGCTCCCCGGGGTGGTCCAGGCCGTGCAGGCGCAGACCGCGTTCAACCGCTACCCGGACGCCACCGCCCTGGCCGTCCGTGCCGCGCTCGCGAACCGCTTCGGACTGACCGCCGACGAAGTGCACGTCGCCCCGGGCAGCGTCGCGATCCTGCACGAGCTCGCCCGCGCGACCTCCGGCCCGGGCGACGAGATCGTCTACGCCTGGCGGTCGTTCGAGGCCTACCCCGGCGTCGTCACCGTCGCGGGTGCCACGAGCGTGCAGGTGCCGAACCGGCCGGACGGCGGCCACGACCTCGACGCGATGGCCGCCGCCGTCACCGACCGCACCCGCATGGTGATCGTGTGCACGCCGAACAACCCGACCGGCCCGATCGTGACCGAGTCCGAGTTCGCGTCCTTCATGGCCGCGGTGCCGCAGTCCGTGCTGGTCGTGCTCGACGAGGCATACGCCGAGTTCGCCACCGACGAGGCCGCCGTGCACGGGCAGCCGTTGCTGGCCCGCTACCCGAACCTGGTCGTCCTCCGGACCTTCTCGAAGGCGTACGGTCTCGCCGGGCTGCGCGTCGGCTACGCCCTCGGCCCGGTGTACGTGCTCGAGGCGGTCCGCGCGTGCGCGATCCCTCTCTCCGTCACGGCCCAGGGGCAGGCGGCCGCACTGGCCAGCCTGGAACGCGAGGGCGAACTGCTCGAGCGGGTCTCCGAGATCGCCGCGCTGCGGGACCGCATCGTCACCGAGCTGCGCGAGCAGGGGTGGGCCGTGCCGGACGCCCAGGGCAACTTCGTCTGGCTGCCGACGGGGGACCGCACGGTCGCTGCAGCCGCCGCCTTCGAGGAGGCCGGCATCATCGTGCGGGCCTTCCCGCCGGAGGGCATCCGCATCTCGATCGGCGAGCACGAGGCTGTGGAAACGCTCCTCGAAACGGCCCGCTCGCTTGTGGGGGACCTCCAGGTGGCCGACTGATGCCTGCCGCTACGCTGGCCCGCATGTCATTCCGCGCCGCGGCTCCCGCGACGACCACCGTCCGGCTCCTCGACCCCGAGGGTCGGTTCGTGGAGTCCGACGAGAACGCCGAGTTCGCCGCCGCCGCGCGGGCGATCCCCGACGAGACCCTGCTGGCGATGCACCGCCGCATGGTCCTCACCCGACGGTTCGACCACGCCGGCCACAACCTGCAGCGCACCGGCCAGCTCGGCCTCTGGGTGCCGAGTCACGGGCAGGAAGCGGCGCAGACCGGTTCCGCCTTCGCCCTGCGCGCCCAGGACCACGTCTTCCCCTCGTACCGCGAGCACGCCGTCACGATGCAGCGCGGTGTCGAGCCGATGGAGATCATCGCGATGTACCGCGGGCAGACCCACGGTGGATGGGACCCGGACCAGCGCGGCAACACGCACATCTCCACCCTGGTGATCGGCTCGCAGACCCTGCACGCCACGGGCTACGCGCTCGGCCAGAAGCTCGACGGCGACGTCGGCACGGGCGACCCCGACCGTGACGCGTGCTCCGTCGTCTACTTCGGCGACGGCGCGACGAGCCAGGGCGACGTGAACGAGGCGTACGTGTTCTCGGCGTCGACGAAGGCCCCCGTCGTCTTCTTCCTGCAGAACAACCACTGGGCGATCTCGGTGCCGGTGTCGGTGCAGTCGCCGACGCCGCTCGTCGACCGTCCCCGCGGCTTCGGGATCCCGAGCGTGCTGATCGACGGCAACGACATCCTGGCGTCGTACACCGCGTCGGTCGTCGCCACCGACCACGCCCGCAGCGGCCAGGGTCCGGCCTTCATCGAGGCCGACACCTACCGCATCGGCGCGCACACCAGCTCGGACGACCCGAGCCGGTACCGTGCCGACGGCGAACTCGAGGACTGGGTCCGCCGCGACCCGATCGTCCGCTCCGAGGCGTACCTGCGCTCGAAGGGCGCGACCGACGAGCAGTTCGCCGCGTTCGACGAAGAGGGCGAGGACATCGCCGCCGACGTCCGCCGCCGCACCGTGGCGCTGACCCCGCCGTCCGTCGACGTCATGTTCGACAACGTCTACCGCGAGCCGCACCCGCTGGTCGCCGAGCAGAAGGCCTGGCTCGAACAGTACGAGGCCGGTTTCGAAGGGGGCGCCCACGCATGAGCACCACCGAGCAGCTCTTCGACTACACGCTGCGGTCCCACCCGGGCGCCGGCGAGGTCCCGAGCGACCCCACCCCGACCCTGCCGATGGCGAAGGCCCTCAACGCCGGGCTCGCCGCGGCGATGCAGGCGGACGACAAGGTCCTGCTGATGGGCGAGGACATCGGCCAACTCGGCGGCGTCTTCCGCATCACCGAGGGCCTGCAGGACCGCTTCGGCCCCGAGCGCGTGCGGGACACCCCGCTCGCCGAGGCCGGCATCATCGGCACCGCGATCGGCCTCGCCCTGCGCGGCTACCGCCCGGTCGTCGAGATCCAGTTCGACGGCTTCGTGTGGCCCGGCTTCGACCAGATCACCTCGCAGCTCGCGAAGATGGCGAACCGGCTGCCGGCGCACATGTCGCTGCCCGTCGTCATCCGCATCCCCTACGGCGGCCACATCGGTGCCGTGGAGCACCACCAGGAGTCGCCCGAGGCGTACTTCGCGCACACCCCCGGTCTGCGCGTGGTCAGCCCGAGCACCCCGAACGACGCCTACTGGATGATCCAGGAGGCCATCGCCTCGAAGGACCCGGTCGTCTTCCTCGAGCCGAAGTCGCGCTACTGGCCCAAGGGCCAGGTCGACCTCGTCGACGGGCACGTCCCGATGCACACCACGCGTGTGGCACGCACCGGCACCGAGGTCACCCTCGTCGGCCACGGTGCGATGGTCGCGACCCTCATGCAGGCCGCCGAGCTCGCCGAGTCCGAGGGCACGAGCTGCGAGGTCATCGACCTCCGCTCGATCTCGCCCATCGACTGGGACCCGATCCTCACCTCGGTCCGCAAGACCGGTCGCCTCGTCATCGCGCAAGAGGCGTCCGGCTTCGTCAGTGTCGGCAGCGAGATCGCCGCCACCGTCGCCGAGAAGGCGTTCTACACGATGCAGGCGCCGCCGCTGCGGGTGTCCGGGTTCGACATCCCGTTCCCGGTCTCGAAGCTGGAGCACCTGCACCTGCCGGACGCCGACCGCGTCCTCGAGGCCGTCGACCGCGCCCTCGCGTACTGATCCAGCTCGACTGACCCAACTCGTCCGAACGCCGAAGGAGCCGTAAGTGGCCGTCGCCGAATTCCCCCTGCCCGACGTGGGCGAAGGCCTCACCGAGGCCGAGATCGTGCAGTGGCGCGTCGCGATCGGGGACGAGATCACCGTCGACCAGGTCCTGGTCGAGATCGAGACCGCGAAGTCGCTCGTCGAGCTGCCGTCGCCGTTCGCCGGCACCGTCACGGGGCTGCTCGTGTCCGAGGGCGACACGGTCGAGGTCGGCAAGCCGATCATCCGTGTCGAGTCCGACGCGTCGGTCGCGTCCGGTGCGCCGGTCGCCGCTCCAGCTGCTCAGTCGGGAGGCCCGGCACCGGTCGCCGACAGCGTCCCGACCTCGCCCGTGGTCGCCCCGACCCCGCCGGCAGCGCCCGCCCCGGTGGCTCCGGTCGCGCAGACCCAGCCCGTCCCCGCGGCGGCCCCGGCACCTGCTGCTGCACCTGCTCCCGTCGTCGCTGCCGCGCCCACAGCTGCACCGGCAGCATCGGTGCAGCCCGTCGCCGACAGCGCCTCCGTCGTCGGGACGGACGAGTCCTCCGGCGCCGTCCTCGTCGGCTACGGCTCGGCGACCTCGTCGCCGTCGCGGCGCAAGCCGGGCGCCCGCCGGGCCGCAGCCCTCGCGGCCGAGGCGAGCCGTGCCTCCAGTGTGGATGCGCAAGCAGCGGCCGAAGCGGCCAGCGATCCCGGTGAGGACACCACCGCCGAGGCGATCGCCGGTCTGGCCTCCGCGCCCGCGCGCAAGCAGACCCTCGCGACCAACGTGCTCGCGAAGCCGCCGATCCGGAAGCTCGCGAAGGACCTCGGTGTCGAGCTGACCGAGATCGTCGCGACCGGGTTCGCCGGCGAGGTCACCCGCGACGACGTCATCCGGCACGCGAAGCAGGCCAGCGTCTTCCGCAACATCGAGACGCCCGAGTGGGGCGAGGTGCGCAGCGAGACGATCCCGGTCAAGGGCGTCCGCAAGGCCATCGCGACCGCGATGACCACCTCGGCGTTCACCGCACCGCACGTGTCGCTGTTCGTCGACGTCGACGCGACCCACACGATGGAGTTCGTCAAGCGGCTGAAGGCCTCGCCGACGTTCGCCGGCGTCAAGGTCTCGCCGCTGCTCATCGTGGCGAAGGCCGTCATCTGGGCCGTCCGCCGCAACCGTTCGGTGAACTCGACCTGGACCGATCGCGAGATCATCGTCCACCACTTCGTGAACCTCGGCATCGCCGCGGCGACCCCGCGCGGGCTCATCGTGCCGAACATCAAGGACGCGCAGGACATGTCGCTGCTCGAGCTGGCGCAGGCGCTCGAGGAACTCACCCTCACCGCCCGTGACGGCAAGACGACGCCGAAGCAGATGGCGAACGGCACGGTCTCGATCACGAACATCGGCGTGTTCGGCATGGACACCGGCACCCCGATCCTCAACCCGGGCGAGGTCGCCATCGTCGCCATGGGCACGATCAAGCCGAAGCCGTGGGTCGTCGACGGCGAGGTCCGGTCGCGCATGGTGACGACCATCGGCGCCTCGTTCGACCACCGCGTCGTCGACGGCGACGTGGCGTCGCGGTTCGTGCACGACGTGGCCTCGGTGCTCGAGGAGCCGGCGCTCCTGCTCGACTGAGTGGCGTTCAGGGGCCGGCGCGTCGGTCGTTCCGCTTCGTGAGCAGAAATGGTCGGGTGGCTTCGAGCCACTCGACCATTTCTGCTCACCATCTGCGGCCTTCCGCAATCGTCGCGTGGTGTTCACACGGATGTCGGTGGTGCGGGGGATGATCGGGGCATGGTCCACCAGCTCCTGACCCCCTCGCAGGAGATCCGAACGGATCGCCTCCTGCTCACCCCGCTCACGCCGGCCGACATCGACGACGTGCACGCGGTGTTCGCCGACGCCCGCACCTGGCAGCACCTGCCGAGTGGTCGGCACGTCGCCCGGAGCTCGAGCGTGGACCTGGTGCAGCGGAAGATCGGTGGTCGGGCCCGACACGGACTCGGTTCGTGGGCTGTCCGCACGGCTGCAGACCACGCGTTCGTCGGGGTCGGCGGGGTCGACATGACCGCCGGTGGGGTCTGGAACCTCGGGTACCGGTTGGCTCCCGCGGCCTGGGGGCAGGGCTTCGCGTCCGAGATCGCCCTCGCTGCCGTGCGAGCCGCCGCCGAGACCGCGCCGGACGTCCCCGTGACGGGTCGCGTGCTCACGAACAACCCGGCGTCGGCTGCGGTGCTCCGTCGGGCCGGGCTGTCACTCGTGTGGCAGGGGGTTCCCGGGGTGCAGACGTCCTCCGCCGCGGGGGTCGAGGGGCAGGTCTGGACCGACCGGCTGCTCTCCGACGAACAGTTCGCCTGGCTCGTCCGCAACGCCTGAACCCTCCCGCCGGTCCACGCGGAACGTCACGCACGTTGGCGTTCCGAGGTCGACTCGCTACTGTGATGGGAACTGGTCATGTCCGCGCATGACCACCACCCAGGACCAGCAACGGAGCACGAGGGACGCATGACGAGCCGCATCACCGAGGGTGCCGAACCGAAGCACCAGCAGCTGCGGCGCATCCTGCTCGACCTCGCCACCGCCCGCCTGGCCCCCGGCGCCGCCATCCCGTCCGAACGCCAGCTCATCGCCGAGTACGGCGTCTCACGGATCACCGTGCGCGAAGCCCTCGGACAGCTCGTCAACGAGGGCTACCTCGAGCGCGTGCGCGGCAAGGGCACGTTCGTGGCGCACCGCCCCGTGCAGTCGACGCTGCACCTGGCGTCGTTCACCGAGGAGATGCGCGCGATGGGCCACGTCCCGACGACGGTGGTCCTGGTGCGCGAGGAACGTGTGCCGCCGAGTGACACCGTGGCGGCCCTGCGGCTCGACGCCGAGGTGTCGGCCTTCCACGTGAAGCGACTCCGGATGGCGGACGGCGCTCCGGTGTCGATCGACGACGCCTGGCTCGTGGCCGATGCGTTCCCGGGGCTGCTCGACCACGACCTGTCCGGGTCGGTGTACTCGATCATCGCGAACGAGTACGGCACCCCGATCGACCGGGCACAGCAGACGGTGGCCGCGAACCCGGCCGCCGACGACGTCGCGACCCTGCTCGGCACGAAGACCGGTGCCCCGGTGCTCGAGTTCGACCGGGTGTCGTACGCGGGGGAGCGCCCCGTGGAGCACACCCGCAGCTGGTACCGCTCGGACCGCTACCGCGTCCAGATGGAGGTCACCGCGACCCCGGCGGTCGCGTAGTCCGGCACGAACGCGAAAGCGACTCTGTGCTGCGAACGTTCCGCAGCACAGAGTCGCTTCGGCAAGGAAGAACCGGGGTGGCCCGCGTCAGACCTCGAACAGGGTGTCGCCGTCGAGCACCGTGGTGCCCACCGTGCCCTGGTCGATGGTGTCCGGCGCGGATCCGAGCACCACGACCGGGCAGATCGGCGAGTAGCCGGCGGCCGAGATCACCGACGGGGTGAACCGGACGACGGGGTCGCCGGCCGTGACCGTCGAGCCCTCGGTGGCGAGGAGCTCGAAGCCCTCGCCCGACAGCTTCACGGTGTCGATGCCGACGTGCACGAGGACGTCCGTGCCCGCCGAGCCCTGCAGGGCGAACGCGTGCGGGTGCAGCTTCACGATGGTGCCGTCGACCGGGGCCACCGCGGTGACCGCGCCCTCGACGCCCGTCGGGTCCACGGCCACACCGGCGCCGACGAGCTGGCCGGCGAACACCGGGTCCGGCACGTCAGCGAGGGCGACGACCGGGCCGGCGAAGGGCGTGCGGACCGCCGTCACAGTTCGTCCTGGATGTCCTGCGCGAGGTTGTCGGCGACCGTGCCGACGATGACCTGCCAGCCGGTGCCGCCGCCGACGACGGCCTGGGCGCCCGCAGCCTGCAACGCGGCCTTGTCGACGAGGTCGCCGTCCTCCACCTCGACACGGAGGCGCGTGATGCAGCCCTCGACCTCTTCGATGTTGTCGGCACCGCCGAGCGCGGCGATGATGTCGGCTGCCTTGATGTCGGCCATCGTTTCCTCCTCGTTAAGGGTTTTCGTACCAGGTTGACACGGGACCGGTCTCGGTTCAGACTACGGAACTGGTCATGACCGGACAGGACCGGACCTGGCGACACCGCCGAGGTTACCTGCGCTGGCTGCACGACTCAACTCACCCCGACAGCTCCACCCAATGACGAGAGGACCTCCGATGAGCGCCACCACTGCCACGGACGTGCCGGAGAAGAAGA
This sequence comes from Curtobacterium sp. 18060, assembly GCF_902706105.1. NCBI lineage: Bacteria > Bacillati > Actinomycetota > Actinomycetes > Micrococcales > Microbacteriaceae > Curtobacterium > Curtobacterium sp. 18060. Next base: position 140,859 of record NZ_CACSJV010000002.1, read on the forward strand.
AGCCGAAGAAGCAGTCCCGGCTCTTCGCCAACGCCCAGCGCCTCGGACGGAGCCTGCTCCTGCCGATCGCGGTCATGCCCGCTGCGGGCATCCTGAACCGCATCGGGCAGCCCGACCTGCTCGGCGCGATCCCCGGCTTCGAGACGGGAGCGGGAGTCATCTCGGCTGCCGGACAGGCCATCTTCACCTGGCTGCCGCTCCTCTTCGCGGTCGGCATCGCGATCGGGTGGGCGAAGAAGTCGGACGGCACGACCGCTCTGGCCGCCGTCGTCGGCTACATGGTCATGTACCAGGTGTTCGCAGTCATGTCCCCGGTTGTGCTCGCGGGGGTCAAGGACGCGAACGGCGACCAGGCGACCATCAACTTCGGTGTCCTCGGCGGCATCGTGATGGGGCTCGTCTCGGCGGTCATGTGGGAGAAGTTCCACCGCACGAAGATGCCCGACTTCCTGGGCTTCTTCTCCGGTCGTCGCCTCGTCCCGATCCTGACCGCTGCGGCTGGTCTCGTCATCGCCGTGCTCATGGCATTCGTCTACCGCTACTTCGACATCGCGCTCACGGCAGCCGGTACCGCCGTTGCGGACAACGCCGTGATCGGTGGCGGCATCTTCGGGTTCGCGAACCGCATGCTCATCCCGATCGGCCTGCACCAGCTGCTCAACTTCTTCCCGTGGTTCCAGCTCGGCAGCTTCACGAACGCGGCCGGCGACATCGTGCACGGCGACATCCCGCGCTTCCTCGCCGGCGACCCGACCGCTGGTATCTTCCAGACCGGCTTCTTCCCGATCATGATGTTCGCGCTGCCGGCCGGTGCGCTCGCGATCTGGCGCAACGCCAAGCCGCAGAACCGCAAGCTCGTCGGCGGCATCATGATCTCGGCCGCGCTCACCTCGTTCGTGACCGGCATCACCGAGCCGCTCGAGTACTCGTTCATGTTCGTGGCGTTCCCGCTGTACATCATCCACGCGGTGCTCACCGGGACCTCGCTGGCGCTGGTCAACGCCCTCGGGATCCACGACGGGTTCTCGTTCTCGGCCGGTGCGATCGACTACGTGCTGAACTTCGGCAAGGCGGACGGGGCGATCTGGCTCATCCCGATCGGCCTCGGCTACGCGGTCGTCTACTACTTCCTGTTCAGTTTCGTGATCAAGAAGTGGAACCTCCGCACGCCCGGGCGTGAAGAGGACACGATCGCCGAGAACACGATCGACGCGGCCACCAAGCCGTAGACGTCACCACGTGACGGACAGGAGGCGCGGTGCCCGCTGGCACCGCGCCTCCTGTCCGTCTGTCGTCACCAACAGAGCGCTGGTACCGGTTTTGACAATCGTTATCAGCAAGCGCTACCGTCGGAGCATGCACAGCCGCCTCCTCGCCCTCCCGCTCGTCGTCGGCGCCGCCGCGCTCGCCCTGACGGGCTGCGCGACCTCCTCGGCCTCGGGTAACGCCAGCAGCGACGGGAAGATCGCCGTCGTCGCCTCGACCAACGTCTACGGCTCGATCGTCCAGTCGATCGGTGGCGACCAGGTGTCGGTCACGAGCATCCTGAACGACCCCTCGCAGGACCCGCACTCCTTCGAGTCGAGCGCCCGCACCCAGCTCGCGGTGTCGAAGGCCGACCTGCTCATCGAGAACGGCGGCGGGTACGACGACTTCATGACCACGCTCGCCGACGCCTCGGACACGAAGGCCGACACCATCAACGTCGTGAAGCTCTCCGGCTTGGACAAGGGCGGCGACGCCGAGTTCAACGAGCACGTGTTCTACAGCTACCCGACGATGGTGAAGCTCGTCGACGACGTCACGAAGCGCCTGTCCGCGCTCGACGCGGGCGACGAGGCCACGTTCGAGAAGAACGCCGACGCGCTCACGACGAAGCTCGAGGACCTCGAATCCCAGACCGCCGACCTGGAGAAGACGTACGACGGCGAGAAGGTGGCGTACACCGAGCCGGTGCCGGGCTACCTCTTCGACGCGATCGGTCTCGACAACGTCACCCCCGAAGCGTTCTCCGAGGCGATCGAGGAGGGCGACGACGTCCCGCCGGCAGCGCTCAAGGACACCCTCGCGCTGTTCAGCGGCAAGAGCGTGGCGCTGCTCGCCTACAACGACCAGACCTCGAGTGCCGAGACCGAACAGGTCAAGAAGGCCGCCGACCAGAACGACGTCCCGGTGGTCGGTGTCACGGAGACGCTCCCCAAGGGGCAGGATTACGTCTCGTGGCAGCAGGCGAACATCGACGCGGTGCAGGCGGCGCTCCAGAAGTGACGACCTCGACCGCAGCAGCGACGACCGACAGCCCGGCGACCACCTCGGTGGACGACCGGGCTGCGGCCCGTCCGGTCCTGGCCCTGCGCGACGCCGGGCTGTCCTTCGGCGAACGGAAGCTCTGGGGACACCTGGACCTGGACATCGCGCCGGGGGAGTTCGTCGCGGTCCTCGGCCCGAACGGCGCCGGGAAGACCTCGCTCCTGCGCACGGTGCTCGGGCAGCAGCGCCTGACGAGCGGCACGATGTCGTTCCTCGGCCAGCCCGTCCGTCGTGGGCACCGGAAGATCGGCTACATCCCGCAGCAGCGGCTCATGGAGGCCGGCACCCCCCTGCGCGCGCGGGACATGATCGCGCAGGGCGTGACGGGGCACCGGTGGGGCGTCCTGCCGACGTCGAAGGCCGACCGCGCCCGCATCGACCGGATCCTCGACGAGGTCGGCGCCACCGCGTTCGCGGACGCCCCGGTGGCCGAGCTGTCCGGCGGCGAGCAGCAGCGCACCCGCGTCGGTCAGGCCATCGCCGCCGACCCGGCACTGCTGCTGTGCGACGAACCGCTCATCTCACTCGACCTGCGGCACCAGCGCGGCGTCACCGAGCTCATCGACCGGCAGCGTCGGCAGCAGGGTGCCGCGGTGCTCTTCGTGACCCACGACGTGAACCCGATCCTCGACGTCGTCGACCGAGTCCTGTACATCGCCGGCGGCCGGTTCCGGATCGGTTCCCCCGACGAGGTCCTGCGCGCCGACGTGCTGAGCGACCTGTACGGCACCCCCGTCGACGTCGTCCGCACGATGGGCCGCATCGTCATCGTCGGCGCGAACGACGCGCACGACCACCACCACGGCGAGGTCGACCCGCACGCCCCGGCGTCGGACGAAGGGCGGATCTGATGGACGTCCTGTCGACGGTGTTCTCGTTCCAGGACTACGGCGAGCTCGTGGCCCTCGTGCAGAACTCGATCTGGGCCGGCGCGGTGCTCGGCATCGTCGGCGGGCTCATCGGCCCGTTCGTCGTCGCCCGGAACATGCCCTTCGCGGTGCACGGCATCTCGGAGCTGTCCTTCGCCGGCGCGAGCGCGTCCCTGCTGCTCGGTGTCAACGTCGTCACGGGCTCGCTCGTCGGGTCGGTGATCGCGGCGCTGCTCATCGGGGTGCTCGGCTCGAGGGCGCGTGACCGCAACTCGATCATCGCCGTGCTCATGCCGTTCGGTCTCGGGCTCGGCATCCTGTGCCTGGCGCTCTACAAGGGACGTGCGGCCAACAAGTTCGGGCTGCTCACCGGCCAGATCGTGTCGGTGGACAACCCGCAGCTGACGTTCCTCATCGTCATCGCCGCCATCGTGGTCGCGACCCTGCTCGTCATCTGGCGGCCGCTGATGTTCGCGTCGGTCGACCCCGACGTGGCCGCGGCCGCCGGCATCCCGGTGCGGACGCTCGCGATCGTGTTCATGCTCGTCCTCGGCCTGGCCACCGCGGTGTCGGTGCAGATCGTCGGCGCCCTGCTCGTGCTGTCGCTGCTCGTCACCCCGGCCGCCGCGGCCCTGCGGCTCAGCTCGCACCCGGTCGTCGTGCCGGTGCTCTCCACGGTGTTCGCCGTGGTGTCGGTCGTCGGTGGCATCCTGCTGGCACTCGGCGGCGGCCTGCCGATCAGCCCCTACGTGACGACCATCTCGTTCGCGATCTGGGTGGTCTGCCGGATCGTCGGGGCCCGGCGCGACCGCCGTGGACGCGACCGGGTCGTCCGCCGCGACCAGCGTGGCGGGGGCGCACCGGGCCTCCCGTCCGGAACGTCAGCCGAAACGAAGGTGGGTGCACCAGCATGAACGCCGTGCAGAAGGTGAAGCGGAACACGTGGCAGCGCGAAGCGGTGCGCGGTGCCCTCGACTCCACCGAGGGGTTCGTCAGCGCCCAGGCGCTGCACCAGCACCTGCGTGACGAGGGCTCGACCATCGGCCTCGCCACTGTCTACCGGGCGCTCGCCGACCTGGCGACCGAGGGTGACGCCGACTCGTTGCAGCAGGACGGCGAATCGCTGTACCGGGCGTGCACGACGGACGCGCACCACCACCACCTGATCTGCCGGAACTGCGGTCGGACCGTCGAGATCGAGGCGGACCCCGTCGAGCAGTGGGCGCAGGACGTCGCCGCCGCGAACGGGTTCACGAACGCCAGCCACGTCGTGGACATCTTCGGCGAGTGCGCGGTGTGCACGGCATCTGCCGCCGCAGCCGGACCGCGGACCGGCGACGCCGACGGCGAGTAGCGTCCGCGCCATGCACGTCATCCTGGTCCCCGGGTTCTGGCTCGATGCGAGCGCGTGGGACGACGTCGCCCCGGTGCTGCTGCAGGCGGGCCACACGGTCGAGGCGATCACCCGCGACGGCGACACGCTCGACGAGCAGGTCGCGGCGCTCGTGGAGCGCCTGGACGACGTCGCCAGCCCGGACGAGCCCGTCGTGCTCGCCGGACACTCCGGCGCCGGACCGATCGCGTACATGGCCGCCGACCAGCGACCCTCACTCGTCGCGCACCTGCTCTACGTCGACACGTTCCCCGGTCCCGCCGGCGGCTGCGTGAACGACGAACTGCCCGTGGTGGACGGTGTGGTGCCGCTGCCCTCGTGGGACGTCTGGGAGCCGGCCACGGTGCGCGGGATGACGCCGGCGTTGCGGGAGTCCTTCGAGCACCGCGCGATCCCGGAGCCGGCCGCCGTGCCGTCCGACCGGTTCCACTACGCCGACGCCGCCCGGCACACGATCCCCGCGACGGTGATCACCTGTGAGATCCCGGCGACCGAGCTCGCGACGATGGTGGCTGACCACCAGACCTGGGCCGCGGAACTCGTCGCGACCGAGGAGCTCAGCATCGTCGGACTCGAGACCGGACACTGGCCGATGTTCACGGCGCCGCGCGAACTCGGGGAGCTCATGGTGCGTGCGCTTGCGACACGCCCGGAGCTCGCGTAAGCTTTTCCCTTGGTCCTCCACGTCCGCGTGGCGGACCCGTTGTTCCAAGCCCTCCGACCGTCGCGAACGCCGCGGTCGCGTGGTGTCCGTTCCCCCTTCGACAGGGGCTGCGGGCCTGGGCGGTGTGCACAACCCCCTCGCATGCACCACTCCGGTGGTCCTGCGCGTGCGCACCAGGCAAGTGAACTTGGGTGCGGCCGTCCGGTCGCACGGTACCTCAGGAGGAAACCATGGCAGCAGTGTGCCAGGTGACCGGCGCCGTTCCCGGCTTCGGTCACAACATCTCGCACTCGCACCGCCGGACGAAGCGCCGCTTCGACCCGAACGTGCAGAAGAAGACGTACTACGTGCCGTCGCTGCGTCGCAACGTGACGCTCAACGTCAGCGCTAAGGGCATCAAGGTCATCGACGCACGGGGCATCGAGTCCGTCGTCAAGGACGTCCTCGCCCGTGGGGAGAAGATCTGATGGCGAAAAAGGGTCAGGACATCCGTCCGATCATCAAGCTCCGCTCGACGGCGGGCACCGGGTTCACGTACGTGACCAAGAAGAACCGTCGGAACAACCCCGACCGTCTCGTGCTGAAGAAGTACGACCCGGTGATCCGCAAGCACGTCGACTTCCGTGAGGAGCGCTAAGCATGGCGAAGAAGAGCAAGATCGCGAAGAACAACCAGCGTGCCGTCATCATCGCGCGCTACGCCGAGCGTCGTCTCGAGCTGAAGAAGGCCCTCGTGGACCCGAACGGCTCCGACGAGTCGCGTGAGGCCGCTCGCGTGGGCCTGCAGAAGCTGCCCCGCGACGCATCCCCGATCCGCTACCGCAACCGCGACGCGATCGACGGCCGCCCCCGTGGCCACCTGGGTGAGTTCGGCATCAGCCGTGTCCGCTTCCGCGACATGGCCCACCGTGGAGAGCTCCCCGGCATCACGAAGAGCTCCTGGTAAGCACTCGCAGTACCCGACGCCCCGTCACCTCCTGGTGGCGGGGCGTTCGCTGTGTCCGGGGTACAAGGGTGCCTCAGGGGTCACATCTGCCCCGTTGGACCCGCGACAAGCCCGGAAATCCGGGCGAGTCGGCTGAAAACGTCCGATGTGGCTGGTAGGTTCAACTCCGGTTCCGCCGGGCCCTCGGCCCACTGGCACCGTGGCACGGGGCAACCGCTCCGGGCGCCGGACGGCACGTCCGTCCGACCGATACTGCAAGAAGTCCGAGGAGGACATCCATGGCTGACAAGTCACTGAACCGCACCGAGCTCGTCGCTGCCGTCGCCGCCGAGTCCGGCCAGAGCCAGGCCACCGTCAACGGCGTCGTCGACGCGCTCTTCAGCGTCGTCTCGTCGTCCGTCGCGGACGGCACGAAGGTCACGATCCCCGGTTGGATCGCCTTCGAGAAGACGCACCGCGCCGCCCGCACCGGCCGCAACCCGCAGACGGGTGAGGCCATCGAGATCGCCGCGAGCGACTCGGTCAAGGTCAGCGCCGGCTCGAAGCTCAAGGCTGCGGTCAAGTAAGACTGTTCCGCGCATCGGGAGGGACGGCTTCGGCCGTCCCTTTCGTCGTTCCCGGGGTGCGTTCGGTGCGTCGGGTCGCGTTCGTCCTGTCGCGTCGACCGGGAGGCCCGTGCCGGTTCCCACAGGTCGGCCCGGCCGGTTCGGTGGCCGGGTGGGCACCGCCTAGGCTTGACGGGTGAATCGGATCGCGCGCATCGCCGGTCCCGCCGTGCTCCTGCTCGTCGGGTTCGTGGCGCTGCTCACGGCGCTCGTCATCGGCGGTGGTGCGAACGCAGCGCTGATCGCCGACCCCGGTGCCCTGGTCCGGTTCGGCCTGCCGATCTCCCGGTTGGTCGTGGACCTGTCCGCCGCCGCGACGATCGGCGGCCTCGCGCTGGCCACCGTCGGACTCTCGCGCTCCGGTCCGGAGTGGAACCGCGCCATCGACGTCGCGGCCGCCGCCAGCGGGCTCTGGACGGTGTCGTCCGCGGTCACCACCTTCTTCACGTTCCTGAGCGTCGCCGGCTCGAAGATCAGCATCGACGAGCAGTTCGGTCAGTCGATGGGCGTGTTCCTCACCGGCACGGACCTCGGGCTCGCCTGGCTCGTGACGGTGCTCGTCGCCGCCGCCGTCACGGTGCTCTGCTTCGCCGTCCGTTCCCGGGGCATGGTCGCCCTGACCGCCGGTGTCTCGATGATCGGCCTCATCCCGCTCGCACAGCAGGGCCACGCCGCCGGCACCGCGAGCCACGACGCCGCCGTGACGGCGCTCGGGCTGCACCTGGTCGGCGCCGCGCTCTGGGTCGGTGGCCTGACCATGCTCGTGCTCCTGCGCGGCGTGCTGCCCGGTGACCGCCTGGCCGTGGTCGTGGCGCGGTACTCGAGCATCGCGCTCGGGTGCTTCGTGCTCGTGGCGGTGTCGGGTGTCGCCTCGGCGCAGATCCGCGTGGGCGCCCTGTCGAACCTGTTCACGCCGTACGGCACCCTCGTGCTGGTCAAGATCGGCGCGATCGTCGCCATCGGGGTCCTCGGTGCCGTGCAGCGTCGGCGTGCGATCCGCTCCCTGACCGAGGCGCCGGCACGGCACCGCCCGTTCTGGACCCTGATCGTGGTCGAGCTCGCCGTGATGGGCGTCGCGTCGGGCTTCGCCGCGGCGCTCGGGCGCACGGCCACCCCGGTCGACCAGATCGCGCTGAGCAAGACGACCGACCCGAGTCCGGCCGAGCTGCTCACCGACGACCTGCTGCCGCACGCGCCCGGGGCCTGGGGCTGGCTGACGCAGTGGAACATCGACCTGTTCTGGCTGATGGCCGCCGTGCTGCTCGCTGCGACCTACGCGGCCGGTGTCGTGCGCCTGCGCCGCGCCGGGGTCCACTGGCCGGTGCGCCGTTCGGTGGCCGCGGCCCTCGCGATCATCTCGCTCGTGGTCGCGACGTCCGGTTCGCTGCATCAGTACGACCGCTTCCTGGTGTCGGCGAACGTCGGCGCGCACGTGCTGCTCGGCCTGGTGGTGCCGGCGCTGGTGTGGGCGGCGGCTCCCGTCGTGCTCATCCGGGCCGCGGTGCACCCGCGCGACGACGACAGCACCGGCGTGCGCGAGTGGACCGGTGTGCTGGTCGACAACGCCGCGGTCCGCTACCTGGTGCAGCCCTTCCCGGCGTTCCTGCTCGCCGCGGCGGTGTGGTGGGCGTACTTCGCCACCGATGCCGTCCGCTGGTCGGTGAGCGACTCCACGGGGCGCACGGTCATCGACGTGGGCTTCCTGCTCGTCGGACTCCTGGCGATGCCGACGCTCTTCACACCGGTCGCGGCCGGCCAGCAGTACCCGACCCGCGCAGCAGCGATCGTCCGGATCGTCGGGGCCGCGGTCGTCGCCGCCGGAGCGGTGTCGCTCGGCGTCGCGATGCGCGGGCCGCTCGGACTGCTGCAGGCGTCGTGGTTCGGGGCGATGGGGCGGACGTGGGGCCCCGATCCGCTCGTCGACCAGGCCCGTGGCGGGCTCGTGCTCGTGATCGCCGGGGTGCTGCTCCTGGTGGCGGTCGTCGTGGTGGTGCTCGTGCAGCTGCGGCGCGCTGGATCGGCGGCGCGCACGCTCGGAGCGGACGCGCGGACCCTCGAGCAGGACGCACGATGAGCGTCGAGCTCAGCGGCGAGCAGCGGGCCGTCTTCGAGTACATCGAGCACACCCGCGACCACGTCTTCATCACCGGTCGTGCCGGCACGGGCAAGTCGACCCTGCTCAACCACCTGTCGTGGAACACCGAGAAGCAGGTCGTGATCTGCGCACCGACCGGGGTCGCGGCCCTGAACGTCGGTGGCCAGACGATCCACTCGTTGTTCCGCCTGCCGATCGGGCTCATCGCCGATGCCGAGCTGCGCCAGGGACCGGACACCCGCAAGCTCCTCAACACCATCGACACCCTGGTGATCGACGAGGTCTCGATGGTGAACGCCGACCTGCTCGACGGGATGGACCGCTCGCTCCGCAAGGCCCGCGGGCGGCAGTTCGAGGCGTTCGGCGGAGTGCAGGTGGTCATGTTCGGCGACCCGTACCAGTTGCCGCCGGTCCCGGGCGGTGCCGACGAACGCGCCTACTTCACCGACCACTACCGGTCGATGTGGTTCTTCGACGCCAAGGTGTGGCTCGAGGCGAAGCTGAACATCATCGAGCTCGCCACCGTGCACCGCCAGCGCGACGACGCCTTCGCCGCCATGCTCACGGCGGTGCGGCACGGCCGGGTCACCGCCGAGATCGCCGACCAGCTGAACACCGCGGGCGCACGACCCTCGCCCGACGACGCCATCACCCTCGCCACCCGGAACGACACCGTCGCGCGCATCAACAAGGCGGCGCTCGAACGGTTGCCCGGCAAGGTGAAGACCGCGAAGGCCGACGTCAACGGCGACTTCGGCGGGCGGAACTTCCCGGCCGACGAAGCCCTCGAGCTCAAGCCCGGCGCGCACGTGATGTTCCTGCGCAACGACGCCGACCAGCGGTGGGTGAACGGGACCCTCGGCATCGTCACGGCGATCCGCGACACGGTATGGGTCGACGTCGACGGAGAGTCCTTCGAGGTCCAGCCGTCGGTGTGGGAGAAGTTCAAGTACTCCTACGACGCCGACAAGAAGGAACTCAAGAAGGACACCGTCGGTGAGTTCCAGCAGTTCCCGTTGCGGCTCGCCTGGGCGGTGACGATCCACAAGTCGCAGGGCAGCACCTACGACCGCGCGGTGGTCGACCTGGGCAACCGGGTGTTCAGCGCCGGACAGACGTACGTCGCGTTGTCACGGCTGACGTCGCTCGAGGGGCTGTACCTGACCCGGCCGCTGCGGCCGCAGGACATCATCGTCGACACGGACGTCCGACGCTTCATGTCCGAGGCGCCGCGCATCGTCGCGACGGCACTCGAAGCCCGGAAGCCGGAGCCTGCGCCGGACCCCGACTCCGGCGACGACGCCTGACGCACACACGACGACGCCCGCCTGCCGGAGCGGCAGACGGGCGTCGGGGAGCGTGTCGGTGCGTCAGGCGCGAGCCGCCGCACGCAGCGCGCGGAGGTTCTCCTTGTCGGCACCGAGCGCCGTCAGCAGCAGGATGACCCCGACGATCGCGTGGAACACGTTGTCGGTGGTGTTCAGCGCGAAGATGTTCGCCGAGGTGTTCACGAAGACGAAGCCGTAGACGGCCAGCACCACGAGCACGGCGCCGACGACCAGGTTGCCGTTCCGCGAACCGATGGTGGTGCCGAGCCCGGTGATGAGCAGGACCGCGGCGAGCAGCACCCAGATGAGGGCGAGCGGCGGGTTCACCCCGAAGGCGTTCCAGAGCATCCCGCCGTGGCGGCTGAAGAAGCCGGGGTCGCCGTCGGCGGCGAAGAAGAAGCCCAGGATGCCCCAGAGTGCGAGGACGCCACCGACCGTGAGCGCGAGCCCGCGGTTCGGTGAGGCGGTGATGCCCGGTTCCTTGATGGCCACTTCGGTCTCCTCCTCGTACACTGCCGACGCGACGTGCGTCAGTCCGGCGGTGCCCGCCGGACTGAGCGGCGCGGCACTGAGCGGCACAGCGCGGGATCCGCGGGTGACGGCCGCGCGGTTCCCAGCCTCCGGCCGGTGAGCCAACGGTATCGTGTCCGACCCCGACCGTCCGAATCGCAGCGCCGTCACCAGGCGTGCGACGAGACCGACGACGACCACTCCGAGGAGGACCAGCCCGGTGACCTTGACACCCGAGCGCAATGCACCGGAGTCGCGTGGACCGAGCGTCTCGCGGCGGTTGCGGTGGGGTGTGCTGGCGGCTCTGGGGTTCGTGATCGTGCCTTCCGTCTACGCGGCCGCGGTGCTGACGCCGGTGGGGCAGCGCATGGAGGACGCCGCGCTCGGCGGGGTCCGTGAGTCCGACCTGTTCAGCTCGGACACTGCGCTCAACGTCATCTCGGTGCCGGTGATCCTGTTGCTCGTTGTCGTGATCGTCGCGGTGGCGTTCGCCAGGCGACGGCTCTCGGTGGGGCTCGGCGCGGGTGCAGTGGTGCTCGCGTCGGCGGCCACCTCGACGCTCGTCAAGCGTATCGCCGAGCGCCCGGAGATCGCCCAGTCGACGACGCCGAACTCGTTCCCCTCGGGGCACGCGACCATCGCGCTGGCCGCACTGTTCGCCGTCCTGATGGTCACGCCCCGTCGCTTCCGGCCGATCGTCACCCTGCTCGGTGCCGCCTACGCGGTCTTCGTCGCCAACCAGACGGTCGTCTACGGCTGGCACCGGGTGAGCGACATCATCGGGGCGTGCGCGATCGCGATGTTCTGGCTCGGCGTCGTCCGGGCGTTCGGGCCGAGGGTCGACCGGGGACTCCGAGGTGACCGGGACGGCCGACGGGGACCGCGTCGGGTGGTCAGCGTCGTCCTGCTCGTCGCCACCGGGGTCACGCTGGCTGTCGGCGTCGCCGCGCTCGTCGTCGGCCTGACGGGGGACGGCGCTCACGACCACGCCGCGATCCTGATGGCCGGACGACTGGCCTCGAGCGCGAGCGTCCTGGCGGTGGTGACCGCGGTGTGGTTCCTCGACGGCATGCACCACGCGGCCCGGACCGACCCCGCAGCACTGCCCGCAGCGCGCTGACGCCTGGTGGGAATGCACCGGCGTACGCTACGTTGTACCCAGCAAGTCGATGCAAACGCATCGATATCGCGAAAGGCGGCGCATCATGCAGTTCGGCATCTTCACGGTCAGTGACGTCACGACCGACCCCACGACCGGCACCACGCCGGACGACACCCAGCGCGTCCGCGACATCCTCACGATCGCGCAGCACGCCGACCAGGCCGGACTCGACGTCTTCGCCACCGGCGAGCACCACAACCCGCCGTTCGTCGCCTCGTCGCCGACCACGTTGCTGGCCTACCTCGCGGCGAAGACGAAGGACATCACGCTCTCGACGAGCACCACGCTCATCACCACGAACGACCCGGTGCGCATCGCCGAGGAGTACGCGATGCTCCAGGTGATCTCCGACGGCCGCATGGACCTCATGATGGGTCGCGGCAACACCGGCCCGGTCTACCCGTGGTTCGGGCAGGACATCCGCCAGGGCGTCAACCTGGCGATCGAGAACTACGCGCTCGTCCGCCAGCTCTGGGAGAACGACGTCGTGAACTGGCAGGGCAAGTTCCGCACGCCGCTGCAGGGCTTCACCTCGACGCCGCGCCCCCTCGACGGCGTGCCCCCGTTCGTCTGGCACGGCTCGATCCGCACGCCTGAGATCGCGGAGCAGGCCGCGTACTACGGCGACGGCTTCTTCCACAACAACATCTTCTGGCCGATCCAGCACACCGAGCAGATGGTCGGGCTGTACCGCCAGCGCTTCGAGCACTACGGTCACGGTCGCGCCGACCAGGCGATCGTCGGTCTCGGCGGGCAGTTCTTCGCCCGCAAGAACTCGCAGGACGCGGTCAACGAGTTCCGGCCCTACTTCGACAACGCCCCGGTCTACGGGCACGGCCCCTCGATGGAGGACTTCGCCGCCCAGACCCCGCTCACGGTCGGTTCGCCGCAGCAGGTCATCGACCGGTACGCGGCCATGAAGGACCACGTCGGCCACTACCAGCGCCAGCTGTTCCTGGTCGACCACGCCGGGCTGCCGCTCAAGACGGTGCTCGAGCAGATCGACATCCTGGCCACGGACATCGTCCCCGAGCTGCGCAAGCTGAACGACGAGGGCCGTCCGTCCGACGTGCCGTCGAACCCGCCGAGCCACACGGAGCGCGCCGCCGCGGCGCTCGCCGCCGGCACGGTCGGCAGCGACCACGTCGCCGCCGAGGACGAGTGGACGGGCGCCTCCGTCTGACGCTCCCAGCGCTCGGTTCGTGAGCAGGAATGGTCGGGTCCCGCGAGGTGACCCGACCTTTTCTGCTCACCATGCGGGGTGGGCGCGACCACGTGCGGACGGGAGGCACGGCGCCAGCTGGCACCGGGCCTCCCGTCCGTCCCGGCGCGCGTCCAGAGCGCCAATCGCGAAAGCGACAGTCCTGCGGATGGCGCTGCCGTCACCTTCGCGAAAGCGACAGTTGCCCGCCGATCATCGGCGGAGATCTGTCGCTTTCGCGAGAGGGGCGGTGGGCTCGGCGACCGGGCGGGCCGGCACGAGCTTCAGGCCGACGACGCAGCCGACGATCCCGGCGATGAACAGCACGCGCAGCACGGTGACGGGCTCGGCGCCGGTGGCCATGCCCCACAGCACCGTGAGCGCCGCTCCGGTGCCGGTCCACACGGCGTACGCGGTGCTGATCGGGATGTGCTTGAGGACGTAGCCGAACGCGCCCAGGCTGACCACGATCGTGATCGCGAACACGAGCGTCGGGCCGGGTCGGGTGAAGCCGTCGCTCTCGCCGAGGGCGGTCGCCCACACGGTCTCGAGCGTGGCGCTGAGGAACAGGACGATCCAGGCCACCTCAGCTCACCACCTTGAGGCCGACGACGCAGGCGACCAGGCCGAACACGAGGCCGAGGCGTGCGAGCGACGCGGCTTCCTGCCGGCGCAGGATCGACACGACGACCGTCAGCGAGGCGCCGATGCCGACCCAGACGGCGTAGGCGGTGCCCACCGGGATCGACTTCATCGCGAACGCGAGCCCGACCATGCTCAGCGCCATGCCGGCGATGAACACGATCGTCGGCACGACCTTTTTGAAGCCGTTCGAGGCGCTCAGCGCGGTGGCCCAGACGGCCTCGAGCACGCCGCTCAGCACGAGGATGACCCATGCCATGACGATGTTCCCTTCGTTCGGTCGCATAGTCGCACGACTGTGCGACAACGACCTCGACGGTAGCACGAGTTCGTACGACTGTGCGAGTATGGCGTCGTGGCCAGGAGCATGGACGTCGAGCAGCGGCGCCGCACCGTGTCCGAGGCGGCGTGCCGGGTGCTCGCCCGCGACGGACTCGGGGCGCTCAGCGTCCGGAACGTCGCGGCTGAGGCCGGGCTGCCGCCGAGCACCGTCCGCTACACCTTCCCGACCCAGGCGAGCGTCCGGTCGCACGCGCTCGAGCTCGTGTTCGACGCGACCGCGGCCCGGATCGACGCCGTGCCCGCGGACCTGCGGGGCACGGCGTACGCGCACGCGGTCCTGCTCGAGCTCCTGCCCCTCGACGAGGAGCGACGCATCGAGCTCGACGTCTACCTGGGCCTCGGCACGGCGGCGCTGACCGACACCGAGCTGCGGCCGTTCCACGACCGGGTCGTCGACGAGATGCGGGAGTGGTGCGGGCGGATCCTGCGGGCGCTCGGGGTGCCGGACGCCGACGTGCCCTACGAGACCCGGCGGCTGCACGCCCTGGTGGACGGGCTCGCGATGCACATCGTGCGGGTCGATCCCGGGGGTGACGCCTCGTGGGCGATCGACACGCTCGACCGGCACGTGGCGGGCATCGCCCGGGGCTGACTGCGGCACGGTGCGCTTGCACGGTGCCGGGTTCGCGGGCCGGTGCGGCGTTGTGGCTGGCGGTTGAGCACGTGCACGGTGCCGGGTCCGCGAACCCGTGCGTCGTTGGTGGCTCCGTGCGGCGCTCCAGGCCTGCACCGAGCGAGCAACCCTGCACGGGGTGAACGAACTCGCACGGTGCGCAGGCGGCCGCGCGCGGACCGCCACGCAGCACGCGTCGCCTATCCTTTCCGGGTGACGACGACCACGCCGCCGCAGCAGCGCTCCCGCTCCCGTTCCCTGACGGGCCCGGGCCTCGTGCTGCTCGCCGTCGTCGTGCTCCTGGGGATCCGGCTGCTGTCCCCGAGCATCGGGACCGCCGGCCTGCCGGACGTCGTGCAGGACTTCCTGACGCTGGCGATCAGCGTGGTGGTCGAGTCGCTGCCGTTCGTGGTGCTCGGCATCGTGCTGTCGATCGTCGTCGAGGTGTGGGTGCCCGTCGGTGCGCTCGAGAAGGTCCTGCCGCAGAACGCCTTCGGCCGCCGCGCCGTGATCTCGCTGATCGGCATGCTGTTCCCGGTGTGCGAGTGCGGGAACGTGCCGCTCGCCCGCGGCCTGATGATGCGCGGGTTCACCCCTGCGGAGGCCGTCACGTTCCTGGTCGCCGCCCCCATCCTCAACCCGCTCGTGATCATCAGCACCGCGCAGGCGTTCGGCTGGTCCGGCTGGATCCTGCCGGTCCGGATCGTCGGCGGCTTCGTGATCGCGAACCTGGTCGGCTGGATCGTCGCCGCGCACCGCCGTCCGGCCGACCTGCTGCTCCCCGCCTTCGAGGCCCGGTGCCGCGCGGCCGTCGGAGCACCCCGGGGTGTGCACCGCTGGCGACAGAGCGCCGCACAGTTCGGCGGCGAGACGGCGACGATGATGCCGGCGCTGTTCGTCGGTGCCGGCCTGGCCGCCGCGATCCAGGTCGCCGTGCCCCGCTCGACCCTGGTCGCGATCGGCTCGAACCCGGTGCTGTCCGTCGCGGCGATGATGCTGCTGGCGATGACGGTGTCGCTCTGCTCGAACGTCGACGCCTTCTTCGCGCTGTCGTTCGCCTCGACGTTCCTGCCCGGGTCGATCACGGCCTTCCTGATCATCGGGCCGATCATCGACGTGAAGATGATCGCGCTGCTGCGCACGACGTTCCGGGTCCGGTTCCTGGTGCTGCTCGCCGTCGTGTGCGTCCTGTTCGCCGGCGCCGTGGGATTGGTGATGAATGTCCTCGTCTGATGCACGCAGCAACGCGCCCGCGTACCTGGGCCTCGGGTCGGTGCTGGCCGTGGCGCTCTGCACGCTGTGGCTGGCACTGGTCGGGCACCTCGACCTGTACATCAACCCGCGCTACTCGGTGTTCACGATCGTGCTCGCCGCCGTCGCGGTACCCGCCTCGATCGCGGGCCTGGTGGTCATCGCACGCGGCCACGGCCACACGCACGGTGACGACGCGGACGAGCACGAGTACGAGCCGGACCACGACCACGGGCGGCGCAGGCCCGGCCGTGGTCGCGCCGTCCGCCTCGCCCTCGGCGGAGCGGCCGCGATCGTCACGGTCGGGGTCACCGTGTCGATGCTGGTCCTGCCCCCGACGACGCTCTCCGCCCGCACCGCGCAGCAGCGGAGCGTCGACTCGGCGACCCTGTCGAACGCCACGGGCTCCGATGCAGCGGTGTCCCTGCTCGGCAGCGAGGGCGTCGACACCTCGCAGTACGGCGTCAAGGACTGGGCGGCGCTGATCCGGCAGACCACCGACACCACTGCGCTCGTCGGCAAGCAGGTGCGGCTGTCCGGCTTCGTGGTCCCCGGCCAGGACGGCTCGTTCACGCTCACCCGGTTCGTGATCAGCTGCTGCGCCGTCGATGCCCAGCCCGTCGGTCTCGGTGTCGTGACGGACGCCGGCGACCGTCCCGACGCGGTGCCCGACGAGGGACAGTGGGTCACGGTGACCGGCGCCCTCGCAGCCAACCCGGACCAGTCCGCCGACGCCCGCATCGTCATCAAGGCCGCGAAGGTCACCGAGATCGCGCAGCCGAAGGACCCGTATGAGTACTGAGGGGCGCCGTGGTCGCCGCCCGGTCACGCGCCGGTTCCACCGCCGGTACCTCGCCGTCGTGCTCGTCCTGGCGGTCGTCGCCGCGCTCGCCGCCGTCGTCGGGTCGCACCAGGGGCCGCGCCTGCGCGACGTGTCGTACGACGCCACCGGCCTGGTGTCCCGTCCGGCGCAGCGGGTGATCCTGACGGCGAACCAGGCACTGCAGCAGGTGTCCGCCGACGACGTCCGGGTCAGCCCCGCGGCCGCGCACACCGTGACCTCGAGCGGCAACACGATCGCGGTCGAGTTCGCCGGACCCCTGGCCTACGACCGCGACTACACGGTGACGGTCGCGAACGTCCGGGCTCCGGGGCAGCGTGCCACCGCGGACCTCACCGCCGCGATCCGGACCGGCAGCACCGACGTCCTCGCCCTCGTGCCGGGAGCCGACGGCGCGAAGGACCGCATCGTGCGCCGCTCCCTCGACGCCGGCGGTGCGACGACCGTGTACCAGGGCGCCGACATCTCGGAGTACGCCCGGCTCGGACGGTCGCTGGTGGTGGTCAGCGGCAGCGATGCGAGCTCCTCGGTCGACGTGGTCGCGCTGTCCGGCGGGGTGCAGGACCCGGACGCCCCCGTCGAGCACCTCACCCTGCCGTCCGCGCAGGGTCGGGTCACCGCGCTGCACGTCGCCGACGACGCGGCCTCGTTCGGGTTCGAGTACGCCGACACGTCCACCGGGCAGTCGCGGAACACCGGTCTGTACGTGGTCGACATGACGGGCACGCACCTGCCCACCGCGATCGCCGAGGACGGGAAGCCGCAGACGGGCGCCGTGCCGATGACGGTCGGGCAGTGGGCCTACGTGCCCCGGACCGAGAGCGCCCTGGTGCGGACGGGCAGCGACGACCTGGTGCTCGTCGACATGAGCGGCCGCGCCGACCCCGTCCGGCTCGGCAGCGCCACGTACCTGCACGGGTTCGTCGGCTCGGGCACCACGGCGGTGGTCGAGACCGGCACGGGCATCGAGCGCCTCGACCTGACCGACGGCGCGAAGACGGCGCTGCGGGCGCCGGCCGCGAGTACCGACGCGGCGGTGCTCGGCAGGATCGCCCCGCTGACGGACGACACGTACCTGCGCGTGCTGGGGGACGTGCGGTCGGACGGGACCGTCTCGGCACGGATCGTGCGCGTGGACGGTGGGCGGGCCTCCCGGCTGCCGGTGACCATCCCCGACGACGCGAGCGTCACGGCGGTCTGTCCGTCCCCGAACGGGCAGTTCGTGGCGGTCGCGACGAAGTCGGCGACCGACGAGCTGGTGAGCATCGTCGACGCGACCTCCGGTGCGCTCGAGGCGAGCATCGACGCGGGTTCCGTCGACTGGTGCGGCGCGCTGCCGTCCGGCGACGAGGTCGGCTGACCGTCCGACGGACAGGCAGACAGACGGGAGGCCCGTTGCCGGCTGGCAACGGGCCTCCCGTCTCGCAAGTGGTGTCGACTACGCCAGCGTGGCCGCGTCGATCACGAAGCGGTAGCGGACGTCCGAGGACAGCACGCGCTCGTAGGCCTCGTTGATCTGGTCGGCGCTGATGAGCTCGGTCTCCGGCAGGATGTCGTGCTCGGCGCAGAAGTCCAGCATCTCCTGGGTCTCGCGGATGCCGCCGATGGCGGACCCGGCCCAGCTGAGCCGGCGCGGGATCAGGGCGAACGCCGGGACCTCGAGCGGCTCGGACGGAGCGCCGACGTTGACGAGCGTGCCGTCGACCTTGAGCAGGCCGAGGTACGAGCCCATCGGGATCTTCGCCGACACGGTGTTGATGATGAGCTCGAAGGAGTTCGCGAGCTTCTCGAACGTCTCCGGGTCCTTCGTCGCGTAGTGGGCCTTCGCGCCGTAGCGGAGCGAGTCCTCTTGCTTGGAGGTGGTCTGCGACAGGACGGTGACCTCGGCGCCGAGCGCGACGGCGATCTTGACGGCCATGTGGCCGAGCCCGCCCATGCCGACGACGGCGACCTTCGTGCCGGGGCCGGCCTTCCAGTGGTGCAGCGGGGAGTAGGTGGTGATGCCGGCGCAGAGCAGCGGCGCGACCTTCTCGATGTCGAGCGACTCGGGGACGCGGAGCACGAAGTCCTCGTTCACGACGACGGCCTGCGAGTAGCCGCCCTGGGTGATCGAGCCGTCGGCGGGGTCGACGCTGGCGTAGGTGCCGATGTTGCCCTTGAGGCAGTACTGCTCCTGGCCGGCGACGCAGTTCTCGCACTCGCCGCAGGAGTTGACCATGCAGCCGACGCCGACGCGGTCGCCGACCTGGTGCTTGGTGACGTTCTCGCCGACGGCGGTGACGTGGCCGACGATCTCGTGGCCGACGACCTGCGGGTACTGGATGGGGCCCCACTCACCGCGGACGGTGTGGATGTCCGAGTGGCAGATGCCGGCGTAGGCGATGTCGATCGCGACGTCGTCCGGGCCGACGTCCCGACGGGTGATGGTGGTCTTGACGAGCGGCTCGGTCGCTGACGGTGCCGCGTACGCGTTGACGGTGCGCAATGATCTCCTCGTGGGGGTGGTTCGTTGCGGGCCGGTTCCGGCCCGGAACCAGTCTGATGGAGCGCGCCACGGCGTGGGAGGTTCCGATGGGGCTCCCCAGAGCGGGAATCGGGGTGCTCAGGCCAACCGTGCGAGCCGCTGGCCCGCGATGGCGGCGAAGCGCAGCGGATCGGCGAGGGCGTCGGACGGTTCGCCGGTGGTCTGCGTGGCGAGCACGGTGAGCGAGGCAGCGGCGGCGTAGTCGTCGAGCGACGCCTCGATCGCGCCGGCGACGAGCATCGACCGAGCCCCGGGTGCGTGCGTCGCCGTGAGCGACCGCACCACCGACGGGACCTTGCCGGCGGCGGACTGGCCGTCGTACCGGCCCTCGCCGCTGATCACGACGTCGGCGCCGGTGAGCCGGTCGGCCAAGCCGAGGACCTCGGCGACACCGTCCGCGCCGCGGGCCAGGGTCGCACCCCAGGCGAGCAGGCCGAAGCCGACGCCACCCGCGGCACCGGCGCCCGGGGTCGCGGGGTCCACCGAAGGGAAGCGCGCGGCCCAGGCGGCCAGCTGCTCGTCGAACGCGGGGACGCGCGAGGGCGCGATCCCCTTCTGTGGCCCGAAGACCGCGGCGGCGCCGGTCGGGCCGAGCAGGGGTGACGTCACGTCGGTCAGTACGGTCACGCCGAGCGGCGGCAGGGCACGCAGCGAGCCGCGGTCGCCGTCGAACCCGAGCGCCTCGAGCACGGGCCGTCCGCCGTCGGTCGAGGCGCTGCCGCCGATGCCGAGCACGAGCCCCGTGGCGCCGGCGTCGAGCGCAGCGGCGATCGCCTCGCCGAACCCCCGGCTCGTGGCGGTGTCCGGCAGCAGTTCGGTGAGCAGGGGGAGCCCGCTCGTCGCCGCGAGCTCGACCACCGCGCGGCCGTCGGGCAGCCGCAGCCAGTGGGTGTCGACGGGGTCGCCGGCCGGACCCGTGACCGTGACGGGCACGCGGACCGCGCCGGGGACCGCGGTCGCGAAGGCGTCGAGGGTGCCCTCGCCGCCGTCGGCCATCGGCACGAGCACGACGTCGTCGTCGGGGCGTTCGGTCAGCCAGCCGTCGCGGACCGCCTGGGCGACGGACGCCGCGGTCGCGGTGCCCTTGAACGAGTCCGGAGCCACCACGATGCGCACGGGACCACCGTAGCGGGGAGACGGCGACACGTGCTGGACAAGGTAGGCAAGGCTCACCTAAGTTAACGGTTAGGTGAGGCTCACCTAACTTCACGAACCAGCACTCGGGATCATCTCCATGTCGTCACTCCGTCGCGCCCTCACGGCCGCAGCGTCCGCCATCGTCGTCCTCGCCGTGGCGACCGGCTGCACCGGCGGCGGCACCGGCACCGCGGGTGCGACGCAGGCCGCGGGTCGCGGGACGAGCGCGACGGACCCGGCCGCGAGCCTCCAGGCCATCGCCCCGGTGACCGACGCGCAGGACGTGACCGGCGAGCGCACCGCGACCCTGGCGACCGACCTGCCGCCGACGGCGAGCACGGTGGACGAGCCCGAGCTGCCCGTCACCGTCACCGACAACCAGGACACCGAGGTGACCGTCACGAGCGCGGACCGGATCCTCGCGCTTGACATCTCCGGCACGCTGTCGTCCACCGTGTACGGCCTCGGCCTGGGGGACCACCTGGTCGGACGGGACGTCTCGACCGGCTTCTCCGGCACCGAGGACCTGCCGCTCGTCACCCAGAACGGCCACGAACTCTCCGCCGAGGCGATCCTCGCGCTCCGCCCGACCGTGCTGCTGACCGACACCTCACTCGGCCCGTGGGACGTCGTCCTGCAGATCCGGAAGGCCGGTGTCCCCGTCGTCGTCCTGGACCCGCACCGGGACACCACGAACACCGACGCGATCATCGAGCAGGTCGCGACCGCGCTCGGCGTCCCGGCGACCGGCGACCGCCTGGCCGCCGAGGTGCACGCGCAGGAGCAGGCCGTCGCCGCGCAGGTGGCCCGGATCGCGCCGTCGGCTCGGGCCGACAAGCTGAAGATGGTGTTCCTGTACGTGCGGGGGAACGCCGGGATCTACTACCTGTTCGGCAGCGAGTCCGGCGCCGACTCGCTCATCGACGCCGTCGGCGGGCGGGACGTCGCGACGGAACAGGACTGGACGGGCATGCGCCCCGTCAACGCCGAGGCGCTGGTCGCCATGCAGCCGGACCTGGTGATCATGATGACCAAGGGGCTCGAGTCCGTCGACGGCGTCGACGGACTGCTCCAGCGGGTCCCCGCGATCGCGAAGACGCCCGCAGGTGAGCACCGCCGCATCGTGGACATGGCGGACACGACGGTGATGAGCTTCGGGCCGCGCACGCCCGAGATCGTGGCCGCGTTGGCCGCGGCGATCTACGGTCCGGCGGACGCCTCATGACCGTCCGGGAGGAACGGATCGCGCCCGCCACGCACGTCCCCGCAGCACCGGCGGTCACGTCCAGGTCGCGGGCCGGCCGCATCGCGCTCCTCACCATCGGGCTCGTGGTGGCGCTCGTCGTCGCGACGCTGGTGTCGGCGAGCGTCGGACAGCTCGGGATCTCGCCCGCCGAGGTGCTCCGGACCGTCGGCCGGTCGCTCGGCCTGCCCGTGGACGGCCCGGCCGACGACCTCGTCACCCAGGCGCTGTGGACGATCCGGTTCCCGCGGGTGGTGATGGCGCTGCTGATCGGTGCTGCGCTCGCCGCAGCCGGTGTGCTCATGCAGGCCGTGTTCGCGAACCCCCTGGCCGACCCCGGCGTCGTCGGGGTGTCCGGTGGCGCGGCGTTCGGGGCCTGCGCCTCGATCGTGTTCGGCCTGCAGTTCGCCGGGTACTGGACGACGCCGCTGATGGCCTTCGCCGCGGGCCTGGTCGCGACGCTGCTCGTCTACGGGCTGTCCCGTGCCGGCGGCCGCACCGAGGTCGTCACACTCCTGCTCACCGGCATCGCCGTGAACGCGTTCACCGGCGCGGGGCTCGCCTTCCTGACGTTCCTCGGCGACCAGCAGGCGCGCGAGCAGATCGTGTTCTGGCAGCTCGGGTCCCTGAACGGCTCGATGTGGGACCAGGCCGCAGCGATCGCCCCCGTCATCGGTGCGGGCCTCGTCGGCGCCGTCGTGCTGACGCGTTCGCTCGACCTGCTCGCCCTCGGTGACCGGGCCGCGCGGCACGTCGGGGTGCGGGTCGAGGCCGTCCGGGTCGTCGCGATCGTCGTGGTCGCCCTGCTCGTCGGCGCAGCGGTCGCGTTCGCCGGCATCATCGCGTTCGTCGGGCTCGTCGTCCCGCACCTGATGCGGATGGTCATCGGCCCGGCACACGGCCCGCTGCTGCTGGTCTCGACGCTCGGCGGCGCCCTGCTCCTGACGATCGCCGACCTGCTCGCGCGCACCCTGGTGCCGTACGCGGACCTGCCGATCGGCATGCTGACCTCGCTCGTCGGCGGTCCCTTCTTCTTCTGGCTCCTGCGCCGTGCCCGCCGACGGTCGGGAGGCTGGGCATGATCGAGTCGAGCGCGGTCGGCGCCGTGGTCGCCTCCGGGATCGGCGTCGTCATCGACGGACGACCGCTGCTCGCCGACGTCGACCTGACCGTGCGCGCGGGCGAGGTCCTGGCGCTCGTCGGTCCGAACGGTGCCGGCAAGTCGACCCTGCTCCGGGCGATCGCCGGTGACCTCGCGCACAGCGGCACGGTCGCGATCGACGGCGTGCGCACCGGCGGCGAAGCACCGCTCGCGACCGCTCGTCGGCGCGCCGTGCTCGAGCAGGACACCGCGGTGGCCTTCGGGTTCCGCGTCGGCGAGGTCGTCCGGATGGGCCGTGCTCCGTGGCGGGGGACCCCGCGAGCGGTCGACGACGACACCGTGGTCGCGCGGGTGCTCGACCAGGTCGAACTCGCCGACCGGATCGACCAGGCGTTCCCCTCGTTGTCGGGCGGGGAGCGCGCCCGGGCCTCGTTCGCCCGGGTCCTGGCGCAGTCGACCCCGGTGCTCCTGCTCGACGAACCGACCGCCGCCCTCGACCTGCGGCACCAGGAGGCCGTGCTGGCCGTCGCCCGCGCACACGCCCGGGCCGGCGGCGCCGTCGTCGTGGTGCTCCACGACCTGAGCCTCGCCGGGGCGTACGCCGACCGCGTCGCCATGCTCGCCGGCGGTCGGATCGTCGCCGACGGCACCCCCACCGACGTCCTGACCGCCGACCGCATCGGCACCGTCTACCGACACCCGGTCACCGTCGTGCCCGACCCGAACACCGGCACGCCCGTCGTCGTGCCGTCCCGAACCCTCCAGGAGGCCTCCTCGTGACCACCCGCACCCGCCCGCTGCGGCTCGCGCTCGCCGGACTGCTCGTCGCGCTCAGTGCCGGGGGAGCCGCCCTGGTGGGCGTCGCCCCCGCAGCGGCAGCCGGCCGTGTCAGCGTCGCGATCGAGGGGCACCCCGAGGTCACGAACCAGGTCGACTCGACGTACCTGACGACGCTGCGCCTGCGCGGTTCCGGGTTCCAGGGCATCAAGAACGGGTACGGCGGCATCTACGTGGCGTTCGGCACCGTGAACGGCACCTGGCAGCCGAGCAAGGGCGGGGCGACGGGCGCGGACTACAGCTACGTGCCCGACGACGAGTCGAACCCCACCGGGTACCTCGACTTCGTGGCCTTCGAGGGCAGCACCACCGCGTCGGCGGCGAACGGCGGCACGGTCGACTCCGCCACGGGCACCTGGTCCGCGACCCTCAAGGTCCCCGGTTCGACGTTCCAGGCGCTCGACCGGAACGGTGCCGCGAAGACCGTCGACTGCACGGTCGTGCAGTGCGGGATCATCACGATCGGTGCGCACGGCGTCGCGAACGCGAACAACGAGTCGTTCACACCCGTCTCCGTGCAGAACCTGTACGGCAGCGGCGGCACGCTGGCCGGTGGCGGCACCAGGGCGACCACCGGGCAGGCGCCGGCCGACACGACGGACGCGGGCAGTGCCTCCCGTCCGTCCGCCGAGCCGACGTCCGAGGCGAGCGCCGACACCCGCGCGGCCACGAAGCCGTCCGCGCGGTCGACGACGAAGCCGAGCGCCACCGCGGAGCCGACCGCGTCGGCGACCCCCACCGTGCCGGCCGGGGCGACCCCATCGGCGGTGGCGGCCGCGGCTGCCGACGGCTCCGCGGGCGGGATCGACCCGAGCGTCCTGCGGATCGTCCTCGGCGGCCTGTCCGCGCTCGTCGTGGCCGTCGCGGCGCTCGTCGTCTTCGCGATCGTGCACTCCCGTCGCACCGCACGACGCACCGCGACCGACGTCGCGCCGTAGGACCACCGGACCCGGGTGCTCACAGGGGGCGCCCACATCGAGAGGGAAACACGAACATGACACGAATCGCACGCTCGTTCGGGATCACGCTGGCGGCAGGGGTCGCCGCGGTCGGGATCGCCGTCCTGCCCGCGGTCAGCGCATCCGCGGCCACCGCGGTCACGAACGACTACGGCGCCAGCCTGTCCGTCAGCGGTCCGGCCTCGGTCGTCACCGACGGCCCGGGGGCGCTCCACGGCGTCTCGGACGGCAGCGTCACGGTCACCGGCAGCGGCTTCGACGGGGACGCGCAGGGGCGCGGCTTCGGCGTCTACGTCGTCTACGGGCCCAAGCAGGCGGACTACGCCACCAACTCCGGCTGGTTCGGCTCCGCCCAGTGGGTGTCGAAGAGCGCGTTCACCGCCGGCGGCGGCTTCACCACGACGATCGACGTCGCGAAGTCCTACACCGCGGACCCGCACCACACCGGCGACGCGGCCGCGACCGTCAGCTGCGACTACGACGCCACGAAGACCGCGACCGCCAACGCTGCCCTCGGGCAGTACGAGTGCTTCGTCCAGACGTTCTCGGCGCACGGCGTCGCGAACGACCCGGTCGACCTCGACGAGGTCCAGGTCCCCGTCACCTGGTGACCCACGCGGTGCCCCGGGTCCGCCCGGGGCACCGCCTCCCCGCACGCGCACCACCCGACCCGAGGAACCGATGCACACCCAGACCAGACCGGCCCGTCGCCTCCGCGCGCTCAGCGCCACCGTCGCCGCGATCATCGGCCTGACCGCGGCCGTCGCTGGCACCGTGCCCACCGCGGCGACCGCCGCCACCGCGGCCTCGGGTCCGAGCACGTCCGTCACGGGCGGCACGCTCGACTGGGGGTTCAAGCAGTCGTTCCGGAACTACGTGCCGGCCGCAGGGCAGTCGGTGTCCGGCGGTGCGTCGAAGAACGCCGACGGCACGTTCCGGTTCGCCGCGTCGGGCGGCAGCTACGACCCCGGCACGCGGAAGCTCACCGTCACGGGTTCCGGCGCCGCGGTGTTCGACTACCGGGCGCACACGTTCGTCATCTCGCTGCGCGACCCTGCGATCGAGCTCACGCCGACCACCGGCACCCTGACCGCCGGGGTCGACGTGCGGCTGGTGGACCCGACGACCGGTGCCAGGACGTCCGACCCGGGGACGAAGCGCATCGCGTTCGCGACGATCGACGTCACCAAGGGCACCCGATCGGTCACCGACGGGAAGTACTCGTGGACTGGTCTGCCCACCACGATCACCGCGGCGGGTGCAGCGGCCTTCGCAGCCGACGTCACCGGCGGCGGGAACCCGACCCAGTTCTACGCCGCGGGCACCGCGCTGGACCCGCTGTCGGTCGCCGTGACGGGCGACTGGGCCGCCGAGGGCACGGACGGTGACGGCGGCGCCGACGGTGACCAGGGGTTCAGCGACCCCGGCGTCCAGGGGCTCGTGAGCACCGGCGTGCAGACCACGGTCGGTGACCGCACGATCGGCCGGGTCACCACGGTGGTGCGGGACGCCACGCGCGCCCTGAACGTCGTGCAGGTACCGGCGGCCGGAACCGCCAAGGCAAGTTACTTCGTCGTGGACGACGACGGCAAGCGCGTCGCCGGGCCGATCGACCCCGGTGTCGCCACCTCGAAGCCGAGCGTCGACCCGTCCACCGGGAACATCGTCGCGACCGCGTCGTTGCCCGCCGCGGAGTTCGGCGGCACCGGCGCGAACGTCCAGGGCTGGGTCGTCGTCGAACGCGGCACGGATGCCGCCTACCGGGACGTCGTGCACGTGAAGCCGTCCGTCGCGGTGCCCGCCGCGAAGGCGTTCACGATCGACCCCGCCGACGGCTCGATCGTCGCGCAGGTCGCCCCGGCCGCGAACGGCGGGTCCGCGGGGCTGCTGCGGGTGGCCGCCGTCGGCGCGGGAGTGGGAGCGGGTGCTGGTTCTGGTTCGGGTGGCTCTGGCTCTGGCTCTGGTTCTGGTTCCGGTTCTGATTCGGGTGCGGTGACCGAGGTCGGCACCAGCCCCGCTGGCGGGACCGTCCGCGCCGTCACCCGCACGGCAACCCTGATCGGCTCGGTCACCGGGACGATCTCGTCGGTCGGCGTCGACTGGACCGGCAAGCGCGCCGTCGTCTTCGACCAGGCCGCCGCCCTCGCCCGCGTCGTCGCCCTCGACACCGGGGCCTCGGTCGCCGACGTGTCGATCGGCGCCGCCGCGACGTCCGGGGCCACCGGCGGGACCGTCGTCGACTCCCGAGGCCGGGCGTGGTGGAGCAACGACGGCGACGCCACGCTCCGAGCCGTCTCGTTGCGCGGGACCCCGGCCGTGACGACCTCGATCGACCGGGTCGGCGGTGCCGCGTACCTGGCCGTCGACGAGTCCGCGAAGCGCCTCTGGGTGTCGGCCGCCGGCAGCACCGACACCGGCAACGTCGTCCGCGCCTACGCGATCGACGGCAGCACCGCGCCCACGCTCGGAGCCGAGTACCAGCCCGGCACCACCTACACCGGCGACCCGATCGTGGTCGCCGCCGACGGCCGCGCGGTGGTCGGCGTCGTGAACGCCGCGACCGACGCCGCCGACCAGGGGCTCCGCACGTTCACGGTCGTGACCACCCCGACCATCACGGCGCAGCCGGCCGACGTCGCCGTGACGCTGACCGGCGCGACCACCGGAACCGACGGCAGCACGACCCCCGCCACGCCGCAGCAGGTGTCCTTCGCGGTCACCACGACCGGGACCCCGACGCCCACCGTGCAGTGGCAGCAGCACACCCCGTCCGGCTGGGCCGACCTGCAGGACGGCCCCTCGGTCGCCGGCGCGACGACCAGCACACTCCGCATCACGGCCACCGAGGGGCTGGACGGCGACCGGTACCGCGCGGTCGCCACGAACGTCCTCGGTGCGACCGTCGTCGGTCGGGTCGCCTCGGACACCGCGACCCTGCGCGTCACCGTGCAGGCGCCGACGAACCCGGGCGGCGGCACCGGCGGCGGGGGAACGGGCGGCGGCGGCACCGGCGGCGGGTCGACCGTGGTCGGTGCGGACGGGTCGATCACCGGGGCGGAGAACGCCCGGGGTGCCTCGACGAACGTGCGGCCGGCCACCGGCCTCTCGACCGCCGCGGCGGGCACGAAGCTCACCGTGACCGGCTCCGGCTTCACGAAGAACACCAACGGCTCCGGGCTGTACGTGCTGTTCGGGTACGTCACGAAGCACCCGAGCGCCGGGGGAGCGGCCGGCGCGGGCTACGACTACGTCCCCGGGTCCGGCGGCACCGGGCAGGACGGCCAGGGCTTCGTCGCCTGGCCCGACAACACCGGCACCGGCGCCGCAGCGACCGCGAAGCTCAGCGGCACGAAGAACGCCGGCTTCACGCAGGGCGGCGTCATCGCGCGCTCGACGTTCACCGGCCAGTCGACGAAGCGTGTCGACTGCCTGTCCGGGGCCGTGCAGTGCGGGGTCCTGACCATCGGTGCGCACGGCGCCGCCGACGCCGCGCTCGAGACCTTCACGCCGGTGTACTTCGCCGGACAGACGGTCCCCGGCACCCTGCCGACCGGTCCGACCACGGGTGGTGGTACCGGCGGCAACGGCGGCACGGTGATCCAGCCGCCCGTCGTGCAGCTGCCGCCGGCCGCCACGGCACCGACCATCACGAACGCCTCGGACACGGCGCCGACGGCCGCGCCGACCGCAGCGCCGCGGAACACCGCCGCCCAGCCCCGGAACAGCGCGAAGGCCCCCTCGGCCGCCGAGCCACCCACGGCCCCCGCCGCGGACTCCGACGAGCTGGCACGCAAGATCGACGCCGGCGACATCACGACCGTCGCGGCCGCCGACGCCGGGATCCCCGACGAGGTCACCGCCGGTGACCAGCTCGAGCTCCGCCTGCCGTGGACGGGCGACGACGAGGGCGGGAGCGTGTGGACCTACTCCGAACCGGTGCAGGGCGACGACTTCACCGTCGAGGACGCCACAGCCACCGCCTCGGTCGACACCACGGGCCTGGAGGTCGGCGACCACCACGTCGTGCTCGTCGGGGACCAGGGAACGGTCGTCGCGGTGCCGTTCTCGGTGACCGACGGCGTCGAGGCGGTCACGCAGCAGGCCGACGGGTCGGTCGCCGCCGCGGCCGCGTCCGACGGGAGCAGCGGCGGGGGGATGTCCACCGAGACGCTGCTGCTCGTCGTGATCGGGTTCCTCGGCGGGCTCGTGGTGCTCGCGATCGGCCTGGTCGTGCTGCTGCTGACGGGGGTGCTGCAGGTTCGGACGCGGCGGAAGCCATCGGCACCTGCCGCCGCCTGACGCCCGGGCGCTGGCGTCGCGTGACGGCGCCAGCGCCCGGCCCAGGCGCCCGGCGGGTCAGCCTCCGGCCGCTCCGAGGCCGGCGAGGAAAGTCGCCTCGGCCAGGGCCATGTGCTCGATCTCGGACGGATCGACGCTCTCGTCCGGCGCGTGCACGTTCGCAGCCGGCTCGGACACCCCCGCCAGGATGACCTCGACCCCCGGGATCGCCCGCTCGAGCGTCGCGCAGAGCGGGATCGATCCGCCGCCGCCGAGGGAGCCCACGGAGGACACCCGGTACGACGATGCCAGTGCGCTCCGGAACGCCGACGAGTACTGCCCCGCCGTCGCCCGGAAGCCGTCGCCCGTGCCCGTGACCCGCGCGGTGACCTCGACCCCGGCGGGCGCTCGCCGCAGCAGGTGCGCCACGAGCAGATCGCCGGCGGCAGCGGGGTCGACGCCCGGCGGGACCCGGAGGTTCAGCGCGGCACCGGCGGTCGCCTGCACGGACGGCGACGACCCGGCGACCGCCGGCGCATCGATGCCGACGACGGTCAGCGCCGGCCGTGCCCAGACCTGGGATGCCGGGTCCCCGGACCCGATCGGCACCGCGCCGTCGAGCAGCCCGGCGTCGGCGGCGAACCGGTCGGCGTCGTAGGGCAGGCCGTCCCAGGTCTGCGAGGCCTCGAGCCCGTCGACGGTGGTGTCCCCGGCGTCGTCGCGCAGCGTGGCGAGCAGGGCCACCAGGGTCGCGATGGCATCGGGTGCGGCACCGCCGAACATCCCGGAGTGCACGTTGCCGTGCAGCGCACGGACGC
The DNA here is from genome assembly GCF_902706105.1 of Curtobacterium sp. 18060. Lineage (NCBI taxonomy): Bacteria > Bacillati > Actinomycetota > Actinomycetes > Micrococcales > Microbacteriaceae > Curtobacterium > Curtobacterium sp. 18060. Next base: position 170,528 of record NZ_CACSJV010000002.1, read on the forward strand.
GCAGCTCGACGAACGCCGTGCCGCGCAGGGTGGTCACGAGCGCGGGGACCCAGACGGCGGCGTTGCCGGCGTCCATCACGACGGCTGTGTCGACGTCGGCGAAGTCCGCTGCGTGGGTGGACACGTACTGCTCGAGACCGTCGGTGCCCTGCTCCTCGGACCCCTCGACGACCACGACGAGTCCGACCGGGAACGAGCCGTGCACGTCGAGCAGCGCCCGCAGCGCCACGAGGTGGGTGACGACCCCGCCCTTGCAGTCAGCAGCACCGCGACCGTACAGGCGACCCTGTCGCTCGGTCAGGGTCCACGGGTCGCTCGTCCACGCTGCGAGGTCGCCCGCGGGCTGGACGTCGTGGTGGGCGTAGAGCAGGACCGTCGGGGTGCCGGGCGGCGCGGGGTGGGTCGCGAGGACCGCCTGCGAGCCGTCCGACGTCGTGACGAGGCGCGAGGTCAGGCCGAGGCCGTCGAACGCACCCCGCACGCGCTCGGCGACGCGGCGGCAGTCGTCGAGCGACTGCACGGCCGGGTCGTGGACGGACGGGATGGCGACGAGCGCCGCGAGCTCGTCGAGCCCCGCGGGCATCCCGGCGCGGACCGCGTCGCGCAGCGCTGCGTCGCCGGTGCTCACGAGCGCCCGATCTCCCAGAGACGGAACTCACCAGAGGCGTCGACCGACTTCGTCAGCCCGGTGAGCGACTTCTGCCCGATGACGTTCTCCTGCCCGGCGAGCAACGGGATGAGCGGCACGGACTCGGCGGTGTCCTGCTGGATCTCCTCGATCTGCTTCGTCCGCTCGGTCGCGTCGGCCTCGACCGCCTGCGCTGCGACCAGCTGCTGCACGGCCCGGTCGTCGAAGTGGTTCGCGAGCAGGTTGACGTCCTCGGAACCGTAGGCCGGCGTCAGGTACGACGAGGCGTCGGGGTAGTCCTGGAAGAACCCGAGTTGGAAGACCGGGTACTCGCCCTTGCCGACGTTCCCGACGTAGGTGTCCCAGCTCGCCGACTGCAGGTCGACCGTGAACAGGCCGGTGTCCTCGAGCTGCTGCTTGATCAGTGCGTACTCGTCGTCCGACCCGGAGCCGTAGTGGTCGGTCGTGTACTCGATCGGCAACGTGACGGGCGTGCGCACGCCGGCCTTCTCGAGGATGGCCGCGGGGTCGGCGCCGTCGTACTCCGTCTGGAACGCATCGGTCGCGCCGGTGAAGTCGGACGGCACGATCGAGTACGCCGGAGCGTAGGTGCCCTGGTAGACGTCCTTCGCGATCGCCGCGCGGTCGACCGTCGCGGCGACGGCCTGGCGGATCGCGGTCTTCTGCGCGGTGTCGTCACCGGGCATCGTGTCGAGGTTGAAGCCGAGGAACCGGACCTCGCCCGACGAGCCCTGGACCCGCTGCAGGCCGTCGTCCTCGGACAACGAGGTGACCTCGGTCGGTGTGAGCTGGCGGTACGCCACATCGGCGTCACCCCCCTGCACCGCGAGCTTGAGGTCGGCGGACTTCGTGTACTGCTTGATCGTCACGCTCGACGACTCCGGCGCGGTGCCGTCGTACTCCTTGTTCGCCGTCAACGCGATGGTCGCCCCGCCGTCGGCGGACTGCTGCAGCGCGTACGGACCGGACCCGACGACCCCGTCGTCCGCGTGGACCTCCGTCTTCGAGAACACCCCGCTGTCGACGATCGCCCCGGCCATGCTCGCCAGGACGTACGGGAACGTCTGGTCGTTCGCCTGCTTCAGGGTGAACGTGACCTCGTCGCCGTCGGCCGCCACGGACGCCATGTTGGCGAGCAGCGACCCCGGACCGTTCTCGGAGCCGATGCCGACCTGGCGCTCGAACGAGAACACGACGTCCTTCGCCGTCAGGGCGTCACCGTTCGAGAACGTGAGCCCGTCACGGATCCGGCACACGTAGTGGGTGCCGTCGGTGAAGTCGCACGACTCGGCGACCTCGGGACTCGTCGTGGTCTTGCCGGCCGGGTAGGTGAGCAGGTGCTGGTACAGCTGCGTCTGCACCGTGTAGCTGCCGCGGTCCCAGGCGCCGGCCGGGTCGAGGGACGTGACGGGATCGGTCGTCCCGATCACCAGGCCGTCGGAGACGTCGGTGGACGCCCCGGTCGAGGCGCAGCCGGTGAGCACGGCGGCGACGGCAGCGGAGAGCGCGAGCGCGGAGAGGAGTCGGGTCGTCACGGGGTTCCTGAGGGGGATGGTTTCGAGAGGGAGAAACGGGGATGTGCGGCCCCGCCGGTCGCGAGGTCGGCGATCATGTCGCCGAGCAGCGGTGCGAACTTGAAGCCGTGGCCGGAGAACCCGGTCGCGACGGTGACGGGACCACGTCGGTCGATCACGAAGTCCTCGTCGGGGGAGTTGTCGTACAGGCAGCTGATGAAGGTCGGCTTCGTCGCGTCGACACCGGGCACGTACCGCGCGACGTAGGCCTGCAGCCGCTCGGCCTCGGCCGGCACGGGCGTGAAGTCGCGGTGGTCCGGATCGACGACGGGGCCGGTGCCGTGGAACCCGACCTTGACGCCCTCGCCCGGGGTGAGCAGGCCGTACACGTCGTCGTCGGCCGCCCAGTGCACGAAGCTCGGCCACGCCTGGTCCGGCAGACGGCTGGGGAAGTGCGCGGGCTGCTCCTGGGTGACGCGGATGGCCGGGAGGCCCGCCCCGCGTCCGGCGAGCAGGTCGCCGACCAGCGCGGGAGCCCACGACCCCACGGCCGCCACCACGGACGAGCTGCGGTGGGTGGACCCGTCGGACAGCGTCACGGTCACGTCGTCGCCGTGGTCCTCGAGCCCCGTCACGCCCGTGTCGAAGCGCAGCTCGGCGAGCCCCGTCCGTTCCGCCAGGGTGAGGAACAGCTCGATGGCGCGGTCGGACCGGATGCGACCGGCCGTGGCGTGCGCGAGCACGTGGCCCTCGAACGCGATCCCCGGCCAGCGTGCGGCCGCGGCGTCCGGGGTGAGGGTCTCGTACGGGATGCCGGCGTCCGTCAGCGCGGCGGCGATGGCGTCGACGACCTCGGCGCGGCCGTGGTCGACGGCCCCGGTGCGGACGATGAGCTCCTCGTCCGCAGCGCCCTCGAGCGCTTCCCACAGCGCCAGCGCGCGGGAGGTCAGGGCGACGTACTCGGGGTCGGCGTAGCCCTGCCGGAAGATCCGGGTGGCGCCGTGGGACGAGCCGTTGTGGTGCCCGCGCTCGTGCTGCTCGACGAGCAGGACGCGCTCGCCGCGGAGTGTGAGGGCGTACGCGGTGGCGGCGCCGACGACCCCGCCGCCGATCACGACGTGCGCCGGGGCCCGGTCGCTCAGCACGTCGCTCATGCCACGGCTCCGGCTCGTCGGGCGTCAGCCTCGCGCCGCGCCGGCATCATCGCCACCACCTCGGCCTCGGCCGGGGCCGCCGCCGGGAACCGTGCCGGGGCGTAGCGGCTCGCGTCGCCGAGGGTGGTCGTGCCCGTGACGCTCAGTTCCGCCGCGATCCGCCCGAGGCCCGGACCGTGCGTGACGCCGGACTCGTTGTCGCCACCGGCCACCACAAGTCCGTCCAGCTCGGGGACCGCGCCGACGATGAAGTTCCGGTCGGCGGTCATCGAGACGACGCCCTGCGTGGGGGTCTCGTCGACCCCGAGCACGCTCGCGGCGGCGGGGAGCAGCCGGGCGACGATCGGGTGCAGGTACGTCCGCATGGCGTCGAGCAGGTCCGTGCGAACCGGTCGGCGGTCGGGTTCGTCGCTCCGGTCCGCACCGCCGACGTGCAGCGGCTCGTACCCGGGCCCGGCACCGTACGTCAGGCCACCGCGGTGCTCACGGATCCACAGGCCGTGCAGCTCCGGCAGCATCAGGGTCGGCAGGGTGCCCGGCAGACCGAACGGTGTCGTCACGAGCCGGCTGGCGACGACCCGGACCGTCGGCAGCTCGCGCCCGAAGGGGGCGAGGAGGGCGTTCGTCCAGCTGCCGGCGGCGAGCACGACCTTCGCGGCGTCGATGACCTCGCCGTTCGCGGTCCGGACGCCCGTGACGGAGCCCCCACGGGCCTCCAGACCGGCGACCGGAGTGTGCTCGCGGATCTCGACGCGCCGTGCACGGACCGCGTGCACCAGCGCTGCGGCCGTGTCCGGCGCACTGATCTGGATGCCGTCCGGATGGAGGAAGCCCGCGGTGACCGCGGTCGGGTCGAGCCCGGGCACGAGGTCGGCCGCCTCGGCCGGGGTGAGCGTCCGCGCCCCGGCCGGCCGGAGCGGGTGCTGCTCGAACGGCGGCAGGTGGTCGGCCTGGCCCTGCTCGGTGACGGTCAGCCAGACGTTGCCGTTCTGCCGGTACCCGGTCGGGCCGTGGCCGGCGCCGGCGAGGTCGCGGTAGAAGTCGATGCCGTACTGCTCGACGTCGCGTTCGGACTCGTTCCAGTACCAGGCGTACCCGGCTGCCCACTGGCCGACGAACCCGGCACCCGCGGTGGTCGTGCCCCCGGCGACCGTCCCACTGTCGAGGAGCAGGACCCGCTGCCCGAGCCCGGCGAGGTGCCACGCGGCGCTCAGTCCGATGATGCCGGCGCCGACGACGACCACGGGGGATCCGGAGGAGGACATGGAGCGAGCGTAGTGTCCCGGGGTCCCCGACAGGTGTCGTTCATGACGCCGTGTGACGCGGTGCAGAACGGCGATCGCCGCCCCGGTCGATCAGCGGTCGAACGCGTCGAGCACCGCCGATGCCGACCGGGCCACCAGGGCGTCGTCGTAGGCGGCGTCGGGGTCGTTCCGCGTGGTCAGGACCGAGAGCACGATCGGGTCGCCGCCGGGCGGGGTCACCCGCGCCACGTCGTTCCGGATCGGCCCGGCGCCCCCGGACTTGTCGACCACGACCCAGCCGTCGGGTGCGCCGGCCCGGATGAGTGCGTCGCCGGTCGCGTTGCCGCCCATCCAGTCGACCAGCAGCGCGGTGTCGGCGCGGTCCAGGGTGCTGCCGTCGAGCACGGTCGTCAGGGCCGCGGTGAACGCCGCCGGGGTCGTGGTGTCCTCGGTGCTGCCCGGCTCGATGGTGTTGAGGTCCGGCTCGCCGTGGACCACCTCGGTGGTGGTGTCGCCGAGCTCGGTCAACGCGGCGTCCAGGCCGCTCGGACCGCCGATGCGCGTGAGCACGAGGTTCAGGGCCGTGTTGTCGCTCATCCGGACTGCTGCCTCGGCCAGCTGCTCGTACGACAGCCCGTCGGCGACGTGCTGTTCCGTCACGGGGGAGTACCCGGCAGCGGCGACGTCCGCGGCCGTCCAGTGCACGACCTCGTTCCGGGCGTCCGCGGGCACCGAGCGCAGGAACTGTGCCGCGGCGAACGCCTTGATGGTCGAGGCGTAGCCGAAGCGTCGGTCGCCGTTGTACGCGACCGTCGCACCCGTGACGGTGTCGGTCGCGACGACGCCGACCGTCGCGTCGTACTGGCGTTCGAGGCCCGCGAGTGCTCGGCGGACGCGCTCCTGGTGCGGTGCAGCGGCGCTCGCCGTCGGGGTCGGACTCGCCGTCGTCCGGGGCGGTGCCGCGGAACGGGACGTCGCCGGGGACTCGCCGTCCGCACAGCCGGTCAGGACGAGCGCAGTGATCACACCGCCGATCACGAACAAGGCAGAACGACGCATGCGAGCAGCCTTGCGGGTCACCCTGGACACATGCAGGACGGCCGCCCACCGGGCGGCCGTTCGTTCGGAGCGAGTGACGGGAATCGAACCCGCGCTACCAGCTTGGGAAGCTGGAGTTCTACCATTGAACTACACTCGCACACCCCGCAGAACGGGACTCGGCAAGCCTAGCGGATTCTCGCCTGGAAGCCAGCCGACCGCGCACCGTACGCCTCCTGTCGGGCGTGTGTCGTGCCTCCCGAGTCTCCGCTGTGAGCACGCCAGCCTGACGGACAGGTGTCGTCCTCGTGTGTACCGTCCAGGGAGTTCCAGCGCCGAAGAACCCGAGGAGGACCGGATGGTCAGGCATCCCCTCATCGACGACGTGGTCGGTCCCGCCATCGTGGTCGAGTCCGCCTCGCCGGTCGTGTGGCTGACGGACGCGCTCGCCTCACTGCTCCGTCGTTCGGCGGACGCCGGCCGCATGGTCGTGCTGCGGACCGGGCGCGAATCCGCGATCACCCCCGCCCTGCGGCACGCGCTCGGTGCCTACGGTGCCGCGTGGGCCGTCGCCGACTTCGACGGGACGCTGCGCGACGGCCGGACGGGTGCGGCAGCCTCGGGCATCGAGGACTTCGTGCACCGCGGCCCCGAACTCGTCGGCACACCGTCTCCCGAGCACCCGGTCGCAGCCGACTCCGTCCGCCAGATCAGCATCGACCTGACGCTCCGCCACCACGCCGAGCGTGCCGTGGACATGGGGTCCGCGATCGAGGCCCTGTGCCACACCGTCGGCACCTGCCCCACCCGTTGGGGCACCGCCGAACCGCTCTCCGTGCCGTGGGACCGATGGGTCGTCACGCAGTACGCCAAGCACGAGGCGCCCGGGGTGTCGACCTCGTACGCCGTCGGCGAGGGCTTCTCCGCGACGATGACCGCCCACCTGGTCGGTGGCGTCGTCGTCGAGACGATGTCCGCCGTGTTGACCGTGCCCGAGGAGAACACCGACCCGGCGCTCGCGAACCGCCTGTTCGACGCCGTGCAGCAGGTCGCGGACCAGGTCGTGCCCGTCTTCGGTGTGGTGATGCAGCGCCGGGGGGACGCCGACCACCTGATCCGCGCGGTGTCGCACGGCGAGCCGTCGCCGCTCGCCGTCGTCGTCGGACCCGAAGCCTCCGAGTTCCTGGACCGCGACGGGGTCTGGCCGCCACCGCGCACCACGACGGCGACGTTCGGCACCCGGTCCGGGGCAGGCGACCGGTCCGGGGCGGGCGGCCCGTCCGGAGCAGGCGACACCGGTGCCGCTGACAGCGACATCGTCGACGGCGGCATGATCGTCCGCTTCGAGGACGGCTGGGAAGCCCTCGAGTCCTTCCTCGACCGCATCGACGAGGACCGCTTCCTGCAGCTCGTCGGCGGAGCGCCCCTCGACCCTGCCCACGACGAGGGCACGCTCGACGGACACGTGCGGGACGCCCGGGTGGCAGGCGGTCACGGTGCCGCGTGACGTCACCATCCTCTGCCGTCAGCCGGTCGAGCCGCGGGAGGTCGCCGAGGCGCTGCTCCTGCACGACGAGTCCTGGGGTGTCCGAGCCCTCGACGACGGCCCGATGCTGCAGGTCTGCCGCGACGCCACGCACCCGGTGATCACCGTGCTCGGGGTGCGGCGAGTGGACTCGTTCGACGAGGTCGAGCGGATCCTGCCGGACGCTCCCACGATCGCGACGCCGCTGTGGTGGGTCGACACCGTCACCCCGGCGGGGGCCGACGGCGAGTCCGGGATCTCGGCGGCGCTCGAGGCCGCGCTCGACCTCGACGCGGTCTGCATCGTCCACGGCGACTGACGGAGCCGACGCGGACGCCGGACGCGCGCGTCAGTCGCGGCGCGCGGTGTCGGTCGCGTTGATCGCCGCCAGACGTTCGTTGTACGCCTTCAGGTCGGCGTCACCGTCGCGCTCGGCCTTGCGGTCGAGCCGCTTCGCGTCGCGCTTGTCCGTGCGGATCCAGTTCCGCACCACGAGCAGCGCGACGAAGACCATCGGCAGCTCGGAGGCACCCCAGGCGATCCCGCCGCCGGTGTGCTGGTCGTCGAGCAGGGCGGCGTCGTTCGTCTGGCCGAGTGCGTGGAACCAGTCGATCGCGAACACCGACTGCGAGGTCATCACGGCGACGCCGAAGAACGCGTGGAAGGCCAGCGTCGCGAGCAGCGCGATGATCAGGATCGGGTACGGCGGACGCTTCGGCCCCGGGTCGACGCCGACGAACACCCAGAAGAACAGGTAGCCGCTCAGCACGAAGTGGACGACCATCGCGACGTGCCACTCGTGCGACTGCATCGCCGCCTGGTACGCCGGCGTGAAGTAGAACACCACGAGCGACCCGGCGAAGATCACACCCGCGACGGCGGGCTTCCCCATGAACTGCATGTACCGCGAGTGCACGAAGAGCATGAGCCACTCGCGGGCCCCGCGGGAACCGTCGTTGCGGACCGGCAGGGTGCGCATGGCGAGCAGCACCGGCCCGCCGAGCACGAGCGGCAGCGGCACGAACATCATGAGCAGCATGTGCTGGACCATGTGCGACGAGAAGTGGATCATGCCGTACACGGCCGGTCCGGCCGACGTGGTCCAGATGAACAGGGCGCAGCCGATGACCCAGGCGATGGTGCGCCCGACGGGCCACTTGTCGCCGCGCTTCCGGAGCTTCCGCACGGCGAGCAGGTACCAGACGGCACCGACGACGGCGAGCCCGAGCCACACCCAGTCGATGTGCCACTGCGTCAGGTACGTGTGCATCGTCTGGGCCGGCGGGAACGGGAACCCGATCAGGCCGGAGCGGGTGTCCTCACCGGTCTCGGGTGTCTGCGGGATCGGCGGCTGCGAGCGGGACACGGCCACCGAGACGCCGATCGCGACGGCCATGAACACGATCTCGGCGAGCGCGAACCGGGTGAACCGACGGCGGTCGAGCGGCGCGCGGAGCAGCCCGGGCACCAGCTTGCGGCGCTGCACGACGCCGGCGATCCCGAGCAGCACCAGGATGACGGCCTTGACCGTGATGAGTGCGCCGTACGGGGTGGTGACGAGGTCGAGCGGACCGGTCAGCCGCAGCGAGGCGTTGACGATGCCGGAGAACGCGACGGCGCCGAACGACCACCCGGCCAGCGTCGAGTACCGGGAGACCACCCGACCGGTCGCGCCCTTCGTGCGGGTGCGCAGCAGCACCACGGCGACGAGCCCGCCGGCCCAGACGCACACCCCGATCAGGTGGATCGCGAGGGAGTTCACGGCGTTGGCGTGCTCGAGCGAGCCGGCGGCGTGGCCGGACAGTGCCAGGGGGAGCAGGGCGAAGAGGCCGAACACGGTGGCGACGGCGAGCGTCGTGACCCGGGTGGCGAACGCGGCGAGCACGGTCGCGATGAGGATCGCCGCCGCGGAGACCACGAGCGCCTGACCGATCTCGACCTGGAACGCGAACAGCATGAAGTTGCGGGCGAACACCGGACTGGTGAGCGGGACGCCGAGGGTGTTGGCGCCGGTCAGCACGACGGTGACGGCCGCGGCGAGGAACCAGATCGATCCGGTCGCCGCCGCCCAGCGCGTGGCGCGGTGCTGCACGCTCGACAGTGCCCGGTGGTCCTTCTTCTGTGCCGGCAGCGCGAACGCGGCGACGATGAGCAGGCCGACGGTCAGCGCCGCCATGGTGTCGTGCACCACGCGGGCGATCGGCAGGCCGTACTCGACCACGTCGCCGGCGGACACCAGCTGCTGGTTCGCGGTGAACGCCCCGGTGATCGTCAGGCCGAGGATCGAGCACGCGACCGCGAGCGGGATGGCGACGACCAGCACGGTCGCGACGGTGGACGTGCGCGCGGTGACGGGCGCGGATTCCGGCGCCGGGCCTCCGGGCTGGGTTGCGGGGGACGTGACGGTCATCAACCTTGTTCCAGGGACGCGTGCGTCCGCGAGACCGCGGACCCTCCATGGTAGGCGGGTCGGTCTGGAGGCGCGGTGTCAGTCCGCAGCGCGCGCTGCGGCCCGCCTCAGGCTCGCGCCGACGACCCCTGCAGGTCGCGGATCCGGCCCAGCTCGTCGAAGTCGACCGTGATGGTCCCGTCCGCCAACGTCAGCGTGCGCCCGTCCCAGGGGACACCGCGGAGCGACGCCCAGCTCCCCACAGCGCGGCGGTGGTCGTGCACCTCGGTCGTCTGCAGGCCCTCACCGAAGACCCGGACCATCCGGGGGACCGTCGGTGGCGCGAACAGCAGGCCCTCGAACAGCACCCAGAGTCGGGAACCTCCACCGACGTGCCCGCCGAAGCCGAACCACGAACCGGTCGCCAGCCGTGCCGCGATCGACATGTCCCACGCGAACTCGTACCCGGCGTCGGCGGCGTCGGCCTGCCGGTGCTCGCCGAACGGGACCTCGCCCTGCACGAGTTCCGGGATGCCGAGCCGTTCGCCCAGCGCGCGGGTGGCGTTCGCGGCCGCGAGCACCGACGCGGGGTACTGCGACGGGTTCGCCCAGCCCCAGAGCCAGCTGCGCGGCCCCGGTGCGGCCGATCCCAGCAGCTGGATCCGGAACTCGCCCGGGTGCGGCCCGACGAACTGCAGGGTGCCGGCGGCGAGGTCGACGTTCCAGCGTTCGTGGTCGTCGTACAGGTCGGCGAGCTGCAGCTGCGCTTCCCAGGCCAGGAAGACCCCGTCGCTGACCAGATCGTCCATCCCCCGTGAGCGCGTCATGGGGGAACCCTACGCCGGGCGGTGTTCCCAGATCCCCTCGCTGCCGACGCCCACGAACCCGACGGCCTCGTTCACGTCGAGCATCGGGCGGTTCTCCTCGGCGTTGAACGTGATGATCGAGGGGTGCCCCGGGTGGTCGCGCTCGATCGTCTCGATCCCGACGACCTTGAGCAGCCACCCGAGCCGGTGCCCCCGGTGCTCGCGCAGCACGAGGGTGTCGCCCTGCATCACGGGCTGGGCCACGGGCCCAGGGACGGCGAGCTGGGTGAAGCCGACGAGTCCGCCGGACGACACGTCCTCCACGGCGACGGTGCGCATGGTGCGCGGGCCGTCGTCGAGGTGCTGCTCGTGCGTCCGGAGCCGGTCGATCGTCCAGGCGTCCTCGGGCTCGGCCATGTCGCCGGCCGGGGCATCGGTGCTCATCCGGCTCAGGAGGAGTGCGACGTCCGTCTGCCACCGGGACGGAGTCGGTCCGGCCCAGGTGTGCACGCGGTACCGGTCGGCCGCCGCCCGCGTCGCCGCCGCGCGGACGCCGGAGAGCGCATCGGGGTCGGCCGGGAGCTCCAGACGGCTGATCCGGTTCACCTGCCCGAACCGCCACCCCCGGCTCGTCAGGAACCGGGCTCCGGGTTCGTCCTCGGGCACGACGCCGAACCCGGTCGGTGCACGGAGGTACCCGGGGCCCGCTGCGGGGCCGACCTGCCGTGACACGGCGTACGTCTTCCACTGCGTGCGGCCCTGCTGCCTCGCGACCGCTTCGACGTGCTCGGCCAGGAGCGTGCCGATGCCACGGCGCCGGTGCTCGGGCGCCACGCTGACCGCCATCCAGCAGTTCGGGGCGTCCGCGACCGCCTTCGATTCGTACGAGCCGGCCCCCACCGCGGCCCCCTCGTCGTCACGGACCAGGAACAGTCGGCTGGGCGCGTCGGGGTCGATCAGGTACGGCAGTTGTTCCTCGGGCGTCCAGAGCAGTTCCGGCAGTCCGGTGATCGACACCTCGGCGCGGTTCTGCACGTCGACCCACTCGCGGAACGCCCGCACGGTCCCCGGGTCGTCGTCCATCGTGGCGGGGACCACGAGTTCGTGGACGGTGTACGCGGTCATGTCGGTTCCTCCCGGCGGTGCGACGCCGCCCGGCTCCGGACAGCCTCGCAGCATATCGGCGAGGGTCCGCTGCCGCTAGGCTGCACGGCGTGCTGCTCTCCGATCGCGACATCACCGCCCAGCTCGCCGAGGGCCGGATCGGTCTCGACCCCCACGACGCCTCGCTCGTCCAGCCGTCGAGCATCGACGTCCGACTCGACAAGTTCTTCCGGCTGTTCGACAACCACAAGTACCCGCACATCGACCCGGCGGTCGACCAGCCCGACCTGACCCGGCTGGTCGAGACCGACCCGGACGAGGCCTTCGTGCTGCACCCCGGCGAGTTCGTGCTCGGCTCGACCTACGAGGTCGTCACGTTGCCCGACGACATCGCCGCGCGGCTCGAGGGCAAGAGCTCGCTCGGACGCCTCGGGCTCCTGACCCACTCGACCGCGGGCTTCATCGACCCCGGGTTCTCCGGCCACGTGACGCTCGAGCTGTCGAACGTCGCGACGCTGCCGATCAAGCTCTGGCCCGGCATGAAGATCGGGCAGCTGTGCTTCTTCCAGCTGTCCAGCCCTGCCGAGAAGCCGTACGGCTCGGCCGAGTACCAGTCGCGGTACCAGGGCCAGCGCGGGCCGACCCCGTCCCGCTCGGCGCAGAACTTCCACCGCGCGGACGTCTCAGCGCGCCCCTGACCGCGGTCCGTCCGACCCGGAGCGACGTCATCGACGTCGTGCGACATCGATGACGTCGTTCCGGGTCGACACCGCGCGTCATCCAGCGGACGAAATGTTGCATGCTGTGTATCGTTGCAGCATGTCCGCAGTCCCTCCACGTCCGATGCCGACGGTGTCGGCGGCCGCGCTCATCCGTGACGCCCGTGACCGCGCCGAACTGACGCAGGTGCAGCTCGCCCGGCGGGCCGGTGTCACGCAGAGTGTCATCAGCACGTACGAGAACGGCCGACGCGAACCCTCGCTCGCCGCACTCCAGCGCATGCTCCGGGCCGCGGGCTTCACCACGTCGATCGACCTGCTACCGGTCGAGGACCCACCGCCGCTGCGCGAACGCGTCGCCGCAGCACGGCACGACCTCGTCGCCGTCGTGGAGCGGTTCGGCGGCCGCAACCCACGGTTGTTCGGCAGCGTCGCCCGCGGGGAGGACGGCCCGGGCAGCGACGTCGACCTGATGATCGACGTCGACGCCGGGCTCGGCATCTTCGCGCTCATGCGCATCCAGGACGGCGCCGAGCGACTGCTCGGCGTGCGCGTCGACGTCGTGGACGCCGCCGGCATGAGCCCCGAGGTCGTCCGACGCGCGGTGCCGCTGTGAGCCAGGAACCGGTGACGCCCCGGCTGGTCGGCGATCGACTCGACGACGTCATCGGCGCGTGCGAGGCCATCGGCCGGTACGTCGGCGACGAGCGGCTGCCCGAGGACCTGGTGCACGACGCCGTCCGGATGCGGCTGGTCGAGATCGGCGAGGCGGTCCGTGTCCTGCCGAGCACCGTCACCGCGAGCGAACCGGACATCCCGTGGTCGCGGGTGTCCGACCTCGGCGACCGGCTGACCCGGCGCTACTTCGACACCACCCGCGCGGTGGTGTTCGGCACGGCCCACACCGACGTGCCGCACCTGGCCGACGCGGCGCGGCGGTTGCGCGCGACCCGGCCCTGACCCGGCGGGTCGCGCGGGCACCGGACGTGCGTGCACGGCGGACGGGAGGCACGGATCACGACCTGCCCCGGGCCTCCCGTCCGACCGTGGCCGGCCCCACGACGACGCAAGACGGCCCCGTCTCGCCGAAGCGAGACGGGGCCGTCCGTGTGAGCAGGGGAGATCAGCCCTTCTTGGCGAGCTCCTCGAGGGTGTCGTTGCCCTTGTAGGCCTCGACCGCGTTGTCCTTCGTGACCAGGATCGGCGTCAGCTCGACGGCCGGGACGACCTTCGAACCGTTGTCGTTGTTCTTGTCCTTGGTCGTCTTCGGGGTCTTGCCGTCGGCGAGGTCGGACACCAGGTCGATGGCCGCCTGGGCCTCTTCCGTGGTGTTCTTGTAGATCGTCGAGTACTGCGTGCCCTGCATGATGAGCGGGATCGAAGCGGTCTCCGAGTCCTGCCCGGTCACGACGGGGTTGTCCTTGCCAGCGGCCTTGGTCGCGGTGAGGATCGCACGGGCGAGGGTGTCGTTCGGCGACAGGACGCCGTCGAGCTTGGTGTCACCCGTGTAGTACTGGGCCAGCAGGTCGGTCATGCGCGACTGGGCCTTCTGCGCGAGCCAGCCCTGCGTGTTCACCTTGGCGAACGTGGTCTGACCCGAGACGACCTTCAGCGTGCCGTCGTCGATCTTCGGCTGCAGGACGTCCATCGCACCGTTGAAGAACACGGTGGCGTTGGCGTCGTCCGGCGAACCGGCGAAGAGCTCGACGTTGTACGGTCCGTCGCCCTTCTTCTCCTCGAGGCCCTTGAGCAGTGCCTGGGCCTGCAGCTGGCCGACCTTGAAGTTGTTGAACGCGACGTAGTAGTCGACGTTCTTCGTGTTCAGGATGTTGCGGTCCCAGGCGATGACGGTCGTGCCCTGGGCCTTGGCGGCCTTGACCTGCGAGCCGAGCTGCGAACCGTCGGCAGCACCGATGATGATCGCCTTCGCACCCTTGGTGACCATGCCCGAGATCTGCGACTGCTGGTCGGGGACCGGGTTGCCGGCGTTGGCGTACTGGATGTCGGCCTTGAAGCCGGCGTCCTCGATCGACTTCTTGAACGCGGCGCCCGCGAGCACCCAGTTCTGCGAGGTCTTGGCCGGCAGGGCGACGCCGATGAGGTCGCCCTTCTTGATGGACGAGCCGGAGCCGTCGCCCGAGTCGGAGGTGCCACGAGCCGAGCAGCCGCTGAGGGCCAGGCCCGCGACGAGTGCCAGACCGATGCCGGCGATGAGCTTCTTGCGCATGAGAGTGCTTTCTCTTCGTTGAGGTGGTGGTGCTGTGAGGGGAAGGGTTGGACTAGGGGAGGGTGATCTTGTCGGGCTGGTCCTCGATCGAGCGCGGCTGCTGCTGGGCCGCGGGGACCTCGGCTGCGTCCTTGCGCTGGAACTGCCGCATCATGCCGCCGATGAGCGACGGGCGGCCCTGCGACTTCGAGTAGACGTCGAAGGCGACGGCGATGAGGAGCACGAGACCACGGATGATCTGGACCTTGTTGGACTCGATGCCCATCAGCTGCAGACCGTTCGACAGCAGCGCCATCACGAGGCCACCGATGATGGAGCCGGAGATGGTGCCGATGCCACCGGCGACCGCTGCACCACCGACGAACACGGCGGCGATCGCGTCGAGCTCCCAACCGGTGCCGTCCGCGGGGCCCGAGGCGTTCGAGTACCCGACGAACACCATGCCGGCGATCGCGGCGAGGACCGACATGTTCGCCATGACGAAGAAGTTCACCTTGCGGGCGCTGACGCCGGACAGGACGGCGGCGCTGGAGTTGCCACCGACCGCGTAGACCTGGCGACCGAAGATGGTGTTCTTCGTGATGAAGCCGTAGACGATGGTCAGGACACCGAGGATGATCGCGACGATCGGGATCGAGGTGCCGACCGGGCCGGCGCCGAACAGGTACGTGGCGACGAGGGTGACGGCGACCAGGATGCCGGTGCGGACGACGGAGACCCACAGCGGCGGGACCTCGGCCTGCATCTTGCGGCGACGGGCACGACCGCGGACCTCGACGATGATCAGGACGGCGATGGTCACCGCGCCGATCAGCAGCGTGCCGTTCGAGAACCCGAAGTCGGGGCCGAAGTCACCGAGGAAGCCGGAGCCGATGGTGTTGTAGCCGTCCGGCGTCGGGACCGAGGTGGACGCACCGATGATCTGGTTCGCACCGCGGAAGATCAGCTGGCCGGCCAGGGTCACGATGAAGGCCGGGACCTTCACGAACGCCACCCAGAAGCCCTGCCAGGCACCGACGAGCGCACCGACGACCAGGCCGAGCACGATCGCCAGCCAGACCGGGAAGTGCCAGACCGACATCGACTGGGCGACGATGATGCCGACGAACGCCGCCACCGATCCGACGGACAGGTCGATGTGGCCCGCGATGATCACCATGACCATCCCCAGCGCGAGGATGAGGATGTAGGAGTACTGCAGGAACAGGTTGATCACGTTGGTGGGCTCGAGGATGAGCCCGTCCGTCGTGAACCAGAAGAAGATGACGATCGCGACGAGGGCGATGATCATGCCGTACTGGCCGATCGAGTTGCCCTTGCCGAAGAGCAGTTTCAGGTTGTTCATGAGACGGGAGCGCCCTTCCGCGCGGAGGTCATGCTGCGCATGAGCGTTTCTGGATCGGCCTGGTCCGCGGGGACGTCGGCCGTGATCTGGCCCTCGAAGATCGTGTAGATGCGATCGGAGAGGCCGAGGAGTTCGGGGAGCTCGGAGGAGATCAGGATGATGCCCTTCCCCTGTGCTGCGAGCTGCTGGATGATGCCGTAGATCTCGAACTTCGCGCCCACGTCGATGCCACGGGTCGGTTCGTCGAGGATGAGGATGTCCGGGTCGGTGAACATCCACTTGGACAGGACGACCTTCTGCTGGTTCCCGCCGGAGAGCTTCCCGACGTTCTCCTCGACACTCGGCACCTTGGTGCGGAGCATCTTCCGGTACTTCTCGGCGACGTCGTACTCCTCGATGGAGTCGACGACGCCGCCCTTCGAGATCTTCTGCAGGTCGGCGGAGACGGTGGACCGCTTCACGGTGTCGAGCAGGTTGAGGCCGAGGGCCTTGCGGTCCTCGGAGACGTAGCCCATGCCGTTCTGGATCGCCTGCTGGACGTTCGTGACCTTGATCTCGTGGCCGTCCTTGATGATCTCGCCGCCGAGCCAGGTGCCGTAGGAGCGACCGAACAGGCTCATCGCGAGCTCGGTGCGGCCGGCGCCCATCAGACCCGCGAAGCCGACGATCTCGCCACGCTTGACGTGGAAGTTCGAGCCCTTGCAGACCAGGCGGCTGGCGTCGAGCGGGTGCTGCACGGTCCAGTCGCGGACCTCGAAGAAGGTCTCGCCGATCTTCGGGGTGCGGTCCGGGAACCGGCTCTCGAGCGACCGGCCGACCATGCCGCGGATGATGCGGTCCTCGTTGACGCCGTCGCCCTTGACGTTCAGCGTCTCGATGGTCTTGCCGTCACGGATGATCGTGATCTCGTCGGCGATCTGCTCGATCTCGTTGAGCTTGTGGCTGATGATGATGCTCGAGATGCCCTTGGCCTTCAGCCCGACGATCAGGTCGAGCAGGTGCTGCGAGTCGTTCTCGTTCAGGGCCGCGGTCGGCTCGTCGAGGATGAGGAGCTTGACGTCCTTGTGCAGGGCCTTCGCGATCTCGACCAGCTGCTGCTTGCCGACACCGATGTTCTTGATCTGGGTGTCCGGGTCGTCGGCCAGGCCGACGCGGGCGAGCAGGTCCTGCGCGCGGAGCTGGGCGCTCGTCCAGTCGATCACGCCGAACTTGCCGGGCTCGTTGCCGAGGAACAGGTTCTCGGTGATCGAGAGCTCCGGGATCAGCGCGAGCTCCTGGTGGATGATCACGATGCCGGCCTGCTCGGACTGCTTGATGTCCTTGAAACGGACCTCTTCGCCCTCGTAGACGATCTCGCCGTCGTAGGTGCCGTAGGGGTAGACGCCCGACAGGACCTTCATCAGGGTCGACTTGCCGGCGCCGTTCTCACCGCAGATCGCGTGGATCTCGCCGGCGCGGACGTTGAGGGACACCTCGGAGAGCGCCTTGACACCAGGGAACTCCTTGGTGATCGAGCGCATCTCGAGGATGGTCTCGGGTGCGGTGATCGACCGGGTCTCGAGGCCGGTGTCGATCGGGGTTGACGCCACAGTGCATCTCCTTCTGCCGCTGCGATGCGGCAGTTCTTCGGTGGTTCTGCTGCGGCAGCGAATGGGCGCAGGTGGCCTGCGTGGACTTCGTTGTCGCGTCCGGTGTCCCGCTGGTGTGACGCTCATGTGAACGGTCACATCGGCTGGACGGAGGTAATTTACGCACAGCCCCGGTGCGGCTGTCAATTCGGATTGGTCGCGTTTTCGTAACGGCCTGCGTGATCCCGCACGAACGTCCCCCGGACGGGAGGCACGGTGCCGGTCCGCCCCGCGTCCTGCGGATCGACCGTGGGCGCGTCACCGGCCGCGCGGGGCTCCCGTGGACGCGCGCACGACGAGCTGCGGGACGATGTCGATCGGCCGCAGGAGCTCGTCGTCGCCGGGCAGGAGCAGGTCGACGCAGCGTCGCCCGAGTTCGGCGAAGTCGACCTGCACCGTGGTGAGCGGCGGCCAGAAGTGCTTCGCCTCGGGGATGTCGTCGTAGCCGACCACCGACAGGTCGCCCGGCACGTCGAGCCCGTAGGAGCGCGCCGCGTGCATGACGCCCAGGGCCATCTGGTCGTTCGAGCAGAACACCGCCGTGCAGTCCCGCCACCGCAGGAGTTCTCGGCCGGCGTGGTAGCCGAAGTCCGCCGTCCAGTCGCCCAGGATCGGTGGGACGACGGACATGTCGCGGTCCGACATGGCGCGCAGGAAGCCCTGCATGCGGGCGTCCGCCTCGATCCAGTCCTGCGGGCCGGCGATGTGCCGGATGTACTCGTGGCCCAGGTCGAGCAGGTGCTCGGTGGCGAGCCGCGCGCCCTCCATCTGGTCGACCCACAGGGCCGTCGGGTCCTCGCCGACACTGGCCCGCATCGTCACGTACGGCGTGCGGATGCCGAGTTCCTCGATCAGGTCGAACACCCGCTGCTGGGGAGCGATGACGACGATGCCCTCGACGTCCAGGTCGAGCAGGTGCCCGAGCCCCTCGCGCACGGCGGTGTCGGTCGCCTCGGCGATGTTCGCCGTCGTCACCGAGTACCCGCGCAGCATCGCCGCGTCCTCGATCGCCTGCAGTGCGACCGCCGGGCCGTAGTGGGCGCGCCGGGCTGTCAGGACGCCGATCGTGTGGGTCCGGCTCGTGACGAGGGCCCGCGCCGCACGGTTCGGCCGGTACTGCAGCTGCTCCATCGCCGCCAGCACCTTGTCGCGCGTGGCGTCGCGGATGGCGTCGGAGTTGTTCAGCACCCGCGAGACGGTCTGGTGGGAAACGCCCGCGATCCGTGCGACGTCACGGATGCTGGGCGAACGCGGTTGCTGTGCCCGCGATGACGCCATTGCTGCTCGTTTCCGCCCGGGGCCGTGGCACGTCGATGTGCACGTTCACATTCCGGGCCAGATCATTATGCACGTCCGGAGCATCCGTGCCACCTGAGTTGTGCTGGCGGGTGATCATGGGTTACGGTTCACGTCGTATCCGGCATATCGCGTGGGCCGGATCGGACAACTGCAGATCGGCCGTCCCACCCGAGGGACGGCAGTCGCTCCAGACCTCAGAGAACAGCGACACCCGCAGCGCACCGGCGCTGGGGTGTCGCTGTTCTTTTTTTGTGCCCGGAACCCCCTCCCCCGACCCGATCCGACCCACACCACGAAGGAGTGGTCTTGACCAAGTCCCGCAGACTGCTGAGCTTCATCGTCCTGTCCATGACCGGCGGCGTGATCTTCCAGGTCGCGTACATCCGGTTCGTGTTCCTCGCGGACACCGCGCATGCGCTCGACCTCACGATCCAGCGCTACGGCGAGATCACCTCGGTGTTCGGCGCCGTCGCCGTGCTCATGTACTTCTGCGGCGGGTGGTTCGCCGACCGCTTCTCACCGAAGGCCCTCATCGTGGTCGCGCTGGCCGGCATGGGTGTCGTCGACCTCTGGCTCGCGACGGTGCCGGACGAGACCGGGATCGTCGTCGCCCACGTGCTCATGGCCGTGCTCGGCATGGGGCTGTACTGGTCGTCGCTCGTCAAGCTCATCTCGATGCTCGGCTCGGCGGACGAGCAGGGCAAGCTGTTCGGCTGGCTCGAGGGCGTCCGCGGCATCACGTCCACGATCGTGGGCTTCATCGGCGCCGGCATCGTCGCCGCGGCGATCGCCGACACCGGCGGGGTGCTCTGGGTGATGCGCATCTACGGCGTGCTCTGCCTCGTGTTCGCCGGCCTGGTCCTGCTCGTCGTCCGCACGGACCGCGATGCCCTGGGCCAGGTCGGCCGACAGACGGTCACGCTCCGCGAACTCGGCGCCGCCGCACGCAACAAGTACACGTGGCTCATCGGATCCTCGATCATGCTGATGTACTGCTTCTACACGCTGCTCGGCTACCTCACGCCGCTACTGCAGAACGGGTTCGCCGTGCCCGTCGTGCTCCTCGGCGCGATCGGCGTCATCCGCACCTACGTGTTCCAGATCGTCGGCGGCCCGGTCGGCGGCGTGCTCGTCGACCGGTGGACGAAGTCCTCGCCGGCGTTCCTCCGGTGGACGTTCGTCGTCGCGGCCGTCAGCGCCGCCGGCTTCCTCCTGCTGCCGCAGGACCCCGCCCTGGTGTGGGTCGCCGTCGCGCTCATGATCGTGATGTGCCTCGCGGTGTTCACTTCGCGCGGCGTCTACTGGGCGCAGATCGGCGAGGTCGAGGTCCCGCTCGCCCAGCGCGGCGGCGTGATCGGGCTGGCCTCGGGCATCGCCTACCTGCCGGACGCGTTCCTGCCTGCCCTCGGCGCCTGGTGGGTCGGGGACCCGGCGAACGGCGTCCCCTCGCAGGGCGGCGGGTACACGACCATGTTCGCCGTCCTGCTCGGCGCGGCCGTCCTCGGCTTCCTCCTCACCACCCTCACCATGCGCGTCCGCGCGCGAGACCTCCGGAACCACACGGCGCCCGACGTGGCCGTCGTCGCCTGAAGCACCACGAAAGGACCCCACACCCATGGACATCCGCGACTTCTCGATGGACCTGTTCAGCCTCGCCGGCAAGCGGGCGATCGTCACCGGCGGCAACTCCGGCCTCGGGCAGGCGTTCTCGCTGGCTCTCGCCAAGGCCGGCGCCGACGTCTTCGTGCCGAGCGTGGTCGACGACGACGGCACGACCCGGGCGCTCGTCGAGGGCGAGGGCCGACGGTACGAGTTCCTCGAGGTCGACCTCACCGCGGCGGACGCCCCGCAACGGATCGTGGACGCCTGCGTGGAGCGACTCGGCGGCGTCGACGTGCTGGTGAACTCGGCCGGCATCTGCCTGCTCGACGACGTCGACGCGTTCGACCGCGCGAAGTGGGACCCGATGGTCGCGGTCAACCTCACCGCGCCGTTCGCCCTCGGGCACGCGGTCGCGAAGCACTTCGTCGCGCAGGGCTCCGGCAAGATCATCAACATCGCGTCGCTGTTCGCGTTCCTCGGCGGCCAGTGGTCGCCCGCGTACGCCGCGACCAAGCACGGCATCGTCGGCTTCACGAAGGCGTACTGCGACGAACTCGCGCAGCACAACGTGCAGGTCAACGCGATCGCTCCGGGGTACTTCGCCACGAAGATCACCGAGCAGACCCGGTCCAACCCGGAGACGAACCAGCGCGTCCTCGACCACATCCCGGCCGGGCGCTGGGGTGACGTCGCCGACCTCATGGGCGCGACGGTCTTCCTCTCTTCGCGCGCCTCCGACTACGTGAACGGCCACACCCTGACCGTCGACGGCGGATACCTCGTCCGCTAGTCGCCCGACCAGCGCTCCGACCCACACCAACGAAAGGCAACCCTTCGCATGATCGACTCGATCGCCACCCTCGACCGCTCCGAGATCCTCGCGCGCCTCGCCGAGATCGTCCGACCTGAGCAGATCGACACCGACGAACAGCACCTCAAGGACGCCAGCGTCGACCGGTTCAAGAAGTACCAGTCGGTGCACGGGATCTACGACGCGCCCGCCCCGGTCGCCATCGTGAACGCCGAGTCCACCGAGGACGTCGCCGCGATCCTGGTGTTCGCGAACGACAACCTGATCAACATCGTCCCGCGCACGGGCCGGACCGGCACCGAGGGTGGCCTCGAGACGAGCGTGGTCGACACGATCGTGCTGGACTGCTCGCGCATGGACGCCGTGCTGAACGTCGATCCCGAGAACATGCAGGTGACGGTGCAGGCGGGCGTGCCGCTCCAGCGCCTCGAGGACGAGCTCCGCCTGCAGGGCCTGACCACCGGTCACTCGCCGCAGTCCAAGCCGTTGGCCCAGTACGGCGGGCTCGTCGCGACCCGGTCCATCGGCCAGTTCTCCACGCTGTACGGCGCCATCGAGGACATGGTCGTCGGGCTCGAGGCCGTCTTCCCCGGTGGTGATGTCCGCCGCATCAAGGCCGTCCCGCGCCGTTCCGCCGGCCCGGACATCCGCCACGTCGTCATCGGCAACGAGGGCGCGCTCTGCGTCATCACCGAGGTCACGATCAAGGTGTTCAAGTACCAGCCGGAGAACAACGAGTTCCACGGTGCGCTCGTCGACGACATGCGCACCGGCATCGCGATCCTGCGCGAGGTCATCACGAACGGATTCCACCCCTCCGTCGTGCGCCTGTACTCGCCGGAGGACGCGAACCAGCACTTCTCGCACTTCTCGAAGGACAAGTGCGTCGTGGTGTTCGTCGCCGAGGGCCCGGCCGGCATCGTGCGTGCCACCTCCGAGGAGATCCAGCGCGTCCTCGACCAGCACCAGCACGAGAAGGTCGACCCGGCGCTCATCGAGGCCTGGTTCGACAACCTCAACTGGGGGCAGGACAAGATCGACGCCGAGAAGGCGGTGATGCTGCAGGACCGCCAGCTCGGCTACACGACCGAGATCTCCGCCGACTGGTCCGCCGTCGGCGACGTGTACGACGCGGTCATCGCCCGTATCCGCGACGAGTACCCGCACGCCGAGGACCTCACGATGCTCGGCGGTCACTCGTCGCACAGCTACCAGACCGGCACGAACATGTACTTCGTGTACGACTACCGGATCGACTGCTCCCCGGAGGAGGAGATCGAGAAGTACCACATCCCGCTCAACGCGATCATCGTCGAGGAGGCCCTGCGTCACGGTGGCTCGATGGTCCACCACCACGGCGTCGGCAAGTACCGCACCCCGTGGGTCGAGGAGGAGCACGGCTCCGCGTTCGCGATCATGCAGGGGCTCAAGGCGCAGTTCGACCCGAAGGGCATCATGAACAAGGGCACGATCTTCCCTGCACCCGGAGCGATCCAGTCGGCCGCTGAGCACCCCGACACGCGATTCGGAGCCACGGGCGCATGACTCGCTACCTCGTCGGCATCGACAACGGCTCGCAGTCGTCGAAGGTCACGGTCTTCGACGAGCGGGGCGTCGTCGTCGCCGAGGGGCGCGTGCCGCTGCGGCCGAACCACACACCGGCGCCCGGCGTGGTCGAGCATCCGGACGACGATCTCTGGGACTCCGTCGCGGCGGCGTGCCGCATCGCGATGGCGGCCTTCCGCGGGGACCCGTCCGAGATCGTCGGCGTCGGGCTCTGCACCATCCGGTTCTGCCGAGCGGTGCTGCGCGCCGACGGGTCGCTCGCCCAGCCGGTGATGAGCTGGATGGACGCCCGCGTCGGGCAGCCGTTCACGGCCGAGCACGACGACGTGGCGTACGTCACCACCTCCTCGGGTTACGTCGGTCACCGGCTCACGGGCGCGTTCCGCGACACCGCCGCCAACTACCAGGGCATGTGGCCGATCGACACCGACACCTGGCGCTGGGCGACCGACGACGCCGCGTATGCCGCAACGGGCATGCAGCGGTCGCAGCTCCTCGAGCTCGTCGACCCGGGCGAGGTACTCGGCACCGTGACGGCAGCTGCGAGCAAGGCGACGGGCCTGCCGGTCGGACTGCCAGTGGTCGCGACGGCCAACGACAAGGCGGTGGAGGCCCTCGGCTGCGGGCTCCTCGACCCGACCACCCTGCTCGTGTCGCTCGGCACGTACATCGCCGGCATGTCCGTCGGTGAGCGGAACACCGCCGGCGGGACCGACTTCTGGACCAACTTCGGTGCGGAACCGGGCCGGTACCTGTACGAGTCCGGCGGCATCCGCCGCGGCATGTGGACGGTGAGCTGGTTCCGCGATCTGCTCGGGCCGGACTACGCCGCCGCGGCCGAGTCCGCGGGGGAGCGGGCCGAGGACCGGCTGAACCGCGAGGCCGCCGCGGTCGCTGCCGGTTCCGACGGGCTCCTCACGGTGCTCGACTGGCTCGCGCCGGCGGACGCAGCGTTCCGGAAGGGGTCGATCCTCGGCTTCGACGGACGGCAGGGCCGAGCGCACGTCTACCGGTCGATCCTCGAGGGCATCGCGATGACGATGCGCGACCGCAGCGACGCCATGGCCGCAGAGCTCGGCACGCCGTACGAGCGCGTGGTCGTCTCCGGTGGCGGTTCGTCGTCGGACCTCATGATGCGGGTGATGGCGGACGTCTTCCAGACACCGGCCATCCGCATCGTGGGCGACAGCGCCGCCGGGCGCGGGGCCGCGATCTGCGCTGCCGTCGCGACGGGTGTGCACCCGTCGTTCGCCGCGGCGGCCGAGGCGATGGTCGTCGAGCGGGACCGGTTCGCGCCGGACCCGTCGACCGCGACGGTCTACGACGCGCTGCGTGCGGTGCACGCCGACGTCACGGCCCACACCGACGAGCTGTACCGGCGGACCGCAGCGATCGTCGGCTGACGGCCGCGGACGTCGAACGCGACAGCCTGGAGGCCCGGTGCCGGTCCACGAGATCGGCACCGGGCCTCCAGGCGGTCACCACTCCCGCCGGTTCGCGGCGAGGACCTGCGTGGGCTCACATGCCCCAGACGTCGCGGTTCGACGAGGCCACGGCGATCGCGCCCGCGCCGAGCGCCGCCATGACGTCCGCCTTGTCGCACACCAAGCCGCCGGCGATGACCGGCACCGTGGTGTCGTCGCGGAGCCACGTGATGACCCGCGGCATGCACCCGGGCAGGATCTCGATCGCGTCGGGCTTCGCCTGCTCGACCACCCGGGGCAGCTGGTGGTACGAGAACGAGTCGACCAGGAAGAACCGTTGGACGGCAACGAGCCCCGCACGCTTGGCGGCGCGGACCAGGTTCGACTTGGTGGAGAGCACCCCGTCGGCGCGGGTGTGCTCGGCGATCCAGGTCACCACGACCTCGCGCGCCGAGAACCCGTCGAGCAGGTCGACGTCCACGAAGACTGTCTTGCCGGCGTCCTTCGCCCGGTCGACGACGTCCGCGACGTCGAGGACGCTGCCGTACAGGACGAACACGACGCCCCGGTCGGAGGCCAGGACCTCGTCGAGCGCCGAGGCGTCCTTCACGCTGGCGATCACCGGGTCGTCGCGGAGTGCTTCGAGCACGGCGGCGGCGCCAGCGCGCGGTGCGGCATCGCGTTCCGTCGTGGTCATACCGACCATTGTCGATGACGCGCCCTGACAGTCGCTGGCCGCGCACTCGAGACTGGACCCGGCGCACTCGAGACTCGGCGTGGGCGACAGTTCTCGCGCTCGCGGGCACGAGGAGTGTCGCGCAGCCCGAGTCTCGCCCCCGCCCCGGACCGGCGGGGACCGCGCGGCCGGGGTCAGCGGGTGATGTGCAGGCCCGCGGCCTCGAGCTCGGTCAGCTGCCAGCCCAGCCAGGGGCTCCAGCCGAACGGCGCACCGGCGACGGCGGCCCGCAGCGAGTCCTCGGAGACCCAGGCGTACTCGGCGACCTCGTCGTCCGCGGGGGCGGGCAGGTCGTCGGTGACGGCGCGGAACACCGGGCAGACCTCGTTCTCGACGATCCCCGAGGCGTCGACCGCGCGGTACCGGAAGTCCGGCAGCACGAGCTCGACGTCGCGCACGGTGATGCCGAGTTCGCGCGATGCCCGGCGGGCGATGGCGTCCTCGAACGACTCGTCGGGGCCGGGGTGCCCGCAGAACGTGTTCGTCCAGACACCGGGCCACGTCTTCTTCGACAGGGCGCGACGGGTCACCAGGACGTCCCCGTCGGTGTTGCGGACGTGGCACGAGAAGGCCAGGTGGAGGGGCGTGTGGTCTGTGTGCACCGTGAACTTGTCCGCTGTGCCGATCGGGGTACGGTCGTCGGCCAGCAGGACCACGGTTTCCGGGAAAGCGCTCATCTGCACCGATAGGTTAGGCCAATGAGCGAGGAAGCGGCCACCGTGGCGCACATCGACCTCGCGCTCGTCGACGACTGTCTCGAGCGCTTCTTCGTCGTGTCCTCGGCTCGTGCCGCGCGCTACGGCCGTCCGTCCGAGGAACTCTGGCGGGTGCTCCGCAAGGCGAGCCTGGGCGGCAAGCGCTTCCGACCGCGCATGGTCCTGACCGCGTACCTCGGCCTCGGCGGGGACGACGTGCACGCTGCCGCGCACGTCGCCGCGGCCTACGAACTCCTGCACACCGCGCTGGTGGTGCACGACGACGTCATCGACCGTGACTGGGCGCGCCGCGGCCAGCCGAACGTCGCGGGCTCCTACCGCGACGCCGGCACCACCGGTGGGCTGCCACTGCCGACCGCCGAGCACCGCGGGATGAGCGCCGCCGTGATCGCGGGCGACCTCGCGCTCTCCGGCGCGCCGCGGTTCATCGAGTCCTCTGGTGTGACGGGCGAGCGTCGTGGGCGTCTGCTCGAACTGCTCGACGAAGCCGTGTTCGCCAGCGCCGCCGGTGAGATGACCGACGTCGACTTGGCGCTCGGCGTGATGCCGACGGTGGACGAGGTCCTGGCGATGGAACGGGCGAAGACGAGCGTCTACTCGTTCGAGGCGCCGCTGCAGTCCGGTGCCGTGCTCGCCGGCGCGCCCGAGACCGTCGTCACCGCGCTCGGCGCCTTCGGCCGCGAGATCGGCATCGCCTACCAGATCGTCGACGACCTGCTCGGGGTGTTCGGCGACGAGACGACCACCGGCAAGAGCGTGCTGGGGGACCTGCGCGAGGGCAAGCGGACCATGCTCATCGCGTACGCGGCCACGACGGACTGCTGGCCGGACATCGCTCCCTACCTCGGCGACCCGGACCTGACGGAGGAACGCGCGGCCGAACTCCGTGCGACCCTGGTCACCTGCGGCGCCCGTGCCGCAGCCGAGTCCCGGATCGCCGACCACGTCGCACTCGCCCGTGCCGAGCTCTCCGGACTGCCGTACGACCTCGCCGACCGCCTGGAGGGCCTCGTGACCGAACTCGTGGAGCGCGCCCGGTGACGACCGAGACCACCCGGACCGGCAGCGCGCCGTCCGGTCGGCTGCCCCTGTACGACGCCACGGCCGAGGCCGCGTCGAGCGTCGTCATCGACCGCTACTCGACGTCGTTCGGTCTGGCGAGCCGGTTGCTCGCCAAGGACGCCCGCGAGCACATCCGGAACGTCTACGCGCTGGTGCGGGTCGCCGATGAGGTCGTCGACGGTCCCGCGACCGAGGCGGGTCTCGACCCCGACCTGGCTCGGACGGTCCTCGACGAGCTCGAGGCCGACACCGAGCGAGCGATCGCCCTCGGCTTCTCGGTGAACCCCGTCGTGCACGCGTTCGCCCGGACCGCGCGGGTCACGGGCTTCGGCGCGGAGCTCACGAAGCCGTTCTTCGCGTCGATGCGGATGGACCTGGAGCGCACCGAGCACGACGACGCCTCGTTCGACGCCTACGTGTACGGCTCGGCCGAGGTCGTGGGGCTGATGTGCCTGCGGGCTTTCGTCCACCGCGCCGGCCGACCGACCTTCGACCAGGCAGAACTGGTCGCGGGGGCCCGTGCGCTCGGCGCCGCGTTCCAGAAGGTGAACTTCCTGCGGGACCTGCACGCCGACTTCGAGGTGCTCGGTCGCTCCTACTTCCCGGGGGTCGACATCCGTTCGTTCGACGAGGCCACGAAGGACCGGCTGGTCGCCGGCGTGCAGGCCGACCTCGACCACGCGGCCCGGACGATCCGCCTGCTGCCGTCCGACGCGCGCGCCGCCGTCGGACTCGCGCACGCCCTGTTCCAGGAACTCAACGACCGCATCGCCCGCACACCGGCGACGCGCCTGGTGACGACGCGCGTGCGCGTCCCGAACCCGG
This sequence comes from Curtobacterium sp. 18060, assembly GCF_902706105.1. Taxonomy (NCBI): domain Bacteria; kingdom Bacillati; phylum Actinomycetota; class Actinomycetes; order Micrococcales; family Microbacteriaceae; genus Curtobacterium; species Curtobacterium sp. 18060. The sequence goes on from NZ_CACSJV010000002.1 coordinate 197,911, forward strand.
TGAAGGCACGCCTGGCCGCACAGGTGCTCGCCGGACGCGCCCCCGTGCGGTCGAAGGTGGCCACCCGTCGGCCAGGAGGCACGTCATGACCCCGCCCCGCGCCTCCCGTCCGACGGCCGTCGCCGCCACCACCCGGCGCAAGGTGCCCGCCCGACGCGCCGTCGTGATCGGCGGCGGCATCAGCGGACTGGCGTCCGCGGCGCTGCTCGCGCGGGACGGCTTCGCCGTGACCGTGCTCGAGCAGCGGTCGCAGCTCGGCGGCCGTGCCGGTTCGTGGGAGCGCGACGGCTTCCGGTTCGACACCGGGCCGTCGTGGTACCTCATGCCCGAGGTGTTCGACCACTTCTTCCAGCTGCTCGGTACCTCGGCCGACGCCGAACTCGACCTCGTGAAGCTCGACCCCGGGTACCGCGTCTACAGCGAGGGCAACGACGAGCCGATCGACCTGCGCGCCGACGCCGAGGCGAACATCGCGCTGTTCGAGTCCGTCGAGCCCGGAGCCGGCAAGCGCATCCGGAAGTACCTCGCCTCGGCCGAGGACACCTACGCGATGGCGATCCGCCGGTTCCTGTACACGACGTTCCAGGACCTCACGAAGCTCGCCGCCCCCGACGTGCTCCGTCGCCTGCCGAAGCTCGCCCGGCTCCTCCTGCAGCCGTTGTCGTCCCGCGCTGCCTCGGCGGTCAAGGACCGGCGGCTCTGGCAGATCCTGGGCTACCCGGCCGTCTTCCTGGGCACGAGCCCGTACGCCGCACCGAGCATGTACCACCTGATGAGCCACCTCGACCTCGCCGACGGGGTGCTCTACCCGAAGGGCGGCATCACCGAGGTGATCGCCGCGGTCGAGCGGGTTGCCCGTGCCGAGGGCGCGAAGATCATCGCCGGCGCGAAGGTCGAACGGATCGTCGTCGAGGACGGCGTCGCCACCGGGGTCGTGCACCGCGACCGCGACGGCGTGCAGCACACGGCTCCGGCCGACCTGGTCGTGAGCGCCGCCGACCTGCAGCACACCGAGATGCAGCTGCTCGACCGCGAGCACCGCACCCACGGTGCCGAGCACTGGAAGACCCGCGACCCCGGGCCGAGCGCCGTGCTCGTCTACCTCGGCATCGACGGACCGACGCCCGGCCTGCTGCACCACACCCTGGTGTTCACCGAGGACTGGAAGGCGAACTTCGGCGCGATCTTCGGCAAGGACCGGCACGTCCCCGACCCCGCGTCGATCTACGTCTGCGCGCCGTCGGAGACCGACCCCTCCGTCGCACCCCGCGGCTCGAGCAACCTGTTCATCCTGGTGCCGCTGCCCGCCGACCTGTCCATCGGCAAGGGCGGGATCGACGGTGCCGGCGACTACGAGGTCGAGCAGATCGCCGACCGCGCCATCGACGTCGTCGCCGAGCGTTCGGGCGTCCCCGACCTGCGGGACCGCATCCGGGTCCGCCGGACGATCGGCCCGCGCGACTTCGCCGACGACCTCAACGCGTGGAACGGGTCGATGCTCGGTCCCGCGCACACGCTCAAGCAGAGTGCGTTCTTCCGCGAGAAGAACGCGTCGGCCAAGGTCGAGGGCCTGTACTACGCCGGGGCGTCCACGATCCCGGGCATCGGTCTGCCGATGTGCCTGATCAGCGCCGAGGTCCTGCTCAAGCGGATCCACGGCGACACGAGCACCGAACCGCTGCCGACGCCGCTCGGCACCCCGCGGAACCAGGCCGGCACCGCCTGATGCCGGGGCTGTACCTCGCCGGCCTGGTCGTGTCGCTGATCGGCATGACCGTGCTCGACGCCCGCTTCCGGCTGTTCTTCTGGCGAGCGCCGTGGCGTGCGGCTGCGGTGATGGTCGTCGGCGTCGCGTTCTTCATGGTGTGGGACGTCGCCGGGGTCGCGTACGGCATCTTCTTCATCGGCCCGCAGCACCTGCTGACCGGGGTGCTGCTCGCCCCCGAGGTCCCGCTCGAGGAACTCTTCTTCCTGCTGCTGCTCTGCTACTCGACGATGGACCTGGTCGGCTTCGTCCGGCCCGTCGTGCAGCGGTCGCTCGGACGGCGGCGCCCGTGACCGGCTCCGGCGCGTACGCCTTCCTGGCCCTGCCGTTCTTCGCCGTCGTGGCGGTGGTGGCGGTCGTCGCCGGCATCGTGGCCGCGCGCCGTGCACGAACGGCGGGACGCGCACCGGGGCCCGGCCGCCGGGTCGCACTGGTCACGTCGCTCGTCGCCGGGGTCGCGCTGCTCGTGATGACGATCGTGTTCGACAACGTCATCGTGACCCTGCGCATCGTCGCCTACGACCCCTCGCTCATCAGCGGGGCGAAGATCGGGGCGATCCCGGTCGAGGACCTCGCCTACGCGATGGCGGCGATCGTGCTGCTGCCCAGCCTCTGGGTCCTGTTCGACCGGACGGGCCCGCGCGACCCGGCCGCCGCGCGCCCCGCGCCCGACCCGACCACCGCACCACCGGAGGACACCCCGTGAACGCCAGCACCGCCTCCAGGCCGTCGACCCTGCGAGCCCTGTTCGTCTCGTCGCGTCCGATCAGCTGGGTGAACACCGCCTACCCGTTCGGTGCCGCGTACCTGCTCGGCAGCGGGGTCGGCGTCAGCGTTGACGACAGCGGCGGCGGCGGGTTCTCGCTCGTCGCGTTCCTGGTCGGCGTCGTGTACTTCCTGGTGCCCTACAACCTGGCGATGTACGGCATCAACGACGTCTTCGACTACGAATCCGACCTGCGCAACCCGCGCAAGGGCGGCGTCGAGGGGGCGCTGCTCGACAAGAGCGTCCACCGCACCACGCTCTGGGCCGTCGTCGCCACGAACGTGCCGTTCCTGGTCGCGCTCGTCGTGCTCGGGGCGGTGAGCGGGAACGGGCCCTGGTCGTGGCTCGTCCTCGCGATCAGCGTCTTCGCCGTCATCGCGTACTCGGCGCCGGGGCTGCGGTTCAAGGAGAAGCCCTTCCTCGACTCCCTGACCTCGTCGACCCACTTCGTCTCGCCCGCGATCTACGGCCTGGCGCTCGCCGGACCGCACTGGACCGGCCAGCTCGTCGCCGTCTGCATCGCGTTCTTCCTGTGGGGGGTCGCCTCGCACGCCTTCGGCGCCGTGCAGGACGTCCTGGCCGACCGGGCCGGCGGCATCGGGTCGGTCGCGACCGTCATCGGTGCGCGGGCGACCGTGCGACTCGCGTTCGTCGCGTACCTGGTCGCCGGCGTCGCGCTGCTCTTCTCGGCGTTCCCCGGACCGATCGCCGCCGTCGTCGTGATCCCGTACGCGCTCAACGTGCTGCCGTGGTGGAACATCACGGACCAGGGTGCCGAGGCCGCGAACGCCGGGTGGAAGCGGTTCCTCTGGATCAACTACCTGGCTGGGTTCATCGTGACGATGGCGCTCATCGCCTACGCCTTCACACACTGAGCGCCCGGGTCGCGCTGGTCGCGGTCGGGCTCCGTCAGCGTCCCGTCGAGGTTCCGAAATCTCGGCATCTCGACGTCGCCCGGCGCGATCCGTGGAACCTCGACGCCGCGGACGCGGCATGTCGTGGAACCTCGGCGCCCGAACCTCGGCGCCCACCGCCCGCAGCACTGACAGACTGGACGGACGCGTCACGGGAGTCGTGACGCGGCAGCCACGAAGGAGTGCACGCATGACGGTCCGGATCATCCACGTCGGTCTCGGAGGGTGGGGCGGCAACTGGGCCCGCACCGCCATCCCAGAGGTCTCCGAAGTGGAGGTGGTCGGGATCGTCGACCCGGTGCCGGCGACGCTGACCGCCGTGCAGCAGGACCTCGGGCTGCCCGCGTCCGCTGCGTTCGCGTCCCTGACCGAGGCGCTCGCCGGGGTCGAGGCCGACGCCGTCGTCATCACCGCCCCCGCCGTCACCCACGTGCCGCTCGCGCTCGAGGCCCTCGACGCCGGCAAGCACGTCCTGGTCGAGAAGCCGTTCGCCAACACCACGGACGAGGCCGTCACCGCCGTGCGCCGTGCCGAGGAGCTCGGCCTCGTGCTGCAGGTCAGCCAGAACTACCGCTGGTACCCGGCACCGCGCGCCGTGCAGGACCTGCTCGCTGCGAACACCGTGGGCGAGCTCTCCGCGATCAACGTCGACTTCCGGCAGTGGGACAACGACCTGGCGTTCGAGGAACACCCGCACTACAAGTTCCCCCACGCCATGATCAACGACATGGCCATCCACCACTTCGACCTGCTGCGGATGGTCACCGGGCAGGAGGCCGTCCGGGTCTTCACCAAGGCGACCTTCCCGTCGTACAGCAAGTACCAGGACGAAGCCATCGCCTCGATGCTCATCGAGCTCGATGGTGGGCTGGTCGTCAGCTACCGCGGCAGCTGGCTGAGCCGCGGCCCCCGCACGGCGTGGGCCGGCGAGTGGAGCATCCAGGGCGAGGACGGCGAACTCTGGTTCACCAGCCGCGACGGAGCGCCGAACGCGGTCGACGGCGACGTGGTCACCCTCCGCCGCACCCAGGACGACGAGGCCGAGCCCGTCGAGCTGCCCGTGCTCGAGCACACCGACCGCCAGGGCGGGCTGCAGGCCTTCGCCCGTTCGGTCGAGGGCGGTCCGGCACCGGCGACGAGCGGCCGCGACAACCTGCGCAGCCTCGCACTCATGGAGGCAGCCGGTCGTTCGGCTGCCAGCGGCCAGCCCGAGGACGTCGTCGTCCCGTCCTGAACGCCGTGACCGACGGACGGGAGGCCCGTGGCGGGCCCGCCACGGGCCTCCCGTCCGCCCTGGGGCCACGCCCACTGCCGCAGGAGCGACACCGAGCAGGAGGCCTCACCGCGGCCATCTGGGCGCGCCCCCGGCCCCACCGTGTAGAAACTGGGGAATGGCCAAGGACAGTCTCCCCGAGCTCGAACTCGCGAACGTCCGCACGCGTGAGCGCATGACCGACACCGTCATCGAGCTCAAGCGCCGTGCGAACCTCCCGGCGCGGGCACGGCTCGCAGCCGCGAAGACCCGCCAGCGCTGGCACCGTGACCCGACCCCGCTCGTCGCGATGGGCATCACCGGGCTGACCGGTGTCGCGGCGATCGTCCTCGGCGTCGCGCTGCGCAACCGCCCCGCCGGACACCTGGCGACGCCACCGGCAAGTTCGGCGTTCACCGCGCTGCTGCCCTTCGGCGCGCGCGGCGACGGCCCCTCGGCGAAGGAGCAGGCACAGTCCGGCCGCAAGGGTCGCAAGGCCCGGGCGAAGGCCGCCGAGCAAGCGCTGGACCGTGACCCGGCCCACAAGGCCCGCGTGAAGCAGCAGACCGGCATCGCCGCGGTCCAGCGACGGGCGAACAAGAACCGCAAGGCCGCCGTGAAGCGGTCGAAGCAGGCCCTGAAGGCGCGGGGGTAGTCCGATGGCGCAGGAGCAGCAGAAGCCGGACCCGGACGACTCCCGGAAGCCGGACAGCCCCACCGACCTCACCAAGCCCACGCTCGTCTACACGCTGAAGAAGACCCTGCGCGAGTTCACCGGCGACCAGTGCACCGACCTCGCGGCGAGCCTGACCTACTACACCGTGCTCGCGCTCTTCCCCGGACTGTTGGCGATCGTCTCGATCCTGGGCCTCGTGTCCGACCCTCAGCAGACCATCGACTCCCTGCTGACGATCATCGGCAACGTCGGGTCGCAGAGCGTCGTCGACCTGCTGAAGGAGCCGATCGAGGGCCTCGTCCGGTCGCCCGCCGCCGGCATCACGTTCGTGGTCGGCATCGTCGGCGCGATCTGGTCGGCTTCCGGGTACGTCGGCGCCTTCGGCCGGGCGATGAACCGGATCTACAACGTCCGCGAGGGCCGACCGATCTGGAAGCTCCGCCCGACCATGCTCGGCGTGACGGTGTTCACCGTCGTCATGCTCGTCATCGGCCTGCTCGTGCTCGTCTCGGGCCCGCTCGCGCGGAGCTTCGGCGACGTCATCGGACTCGGCGACGCCGCCGCGACGGTCCTGCTGATCGTGCAGTGGCCGATCCTGCTCGTCGTCGCGATCATCGTCGTCGCGGTGCTCTACTACTGGGCGCCGAACGTCAAGCAGCCCAAGTTCCGGTGGGTGAGCGGTGGGTCGATTCTGGCGATCCTCATCCTGATCATCGCGAGCGTCGGCTTCGGGTTCTACGTCGCCAACTTCTCGAACTACAACGCCACGTACGGCTCCCTCGGTGGGGTCATCGTGTTCCTGTTGTGGCTCTGGATCACGAACAACGCGCTGCTGTTCGGTGCCGAGTTCGACGCCGAGCTCGAGCGCGGCCGGCAGCTGCAGGCCGGCATCCGTGCGGAGGAGGACATCCAGCTCCCCGAGCGCGACACCCGCCAGATCGAGAAGCAGGACGAGAAGCGCGCGCAGGACGTCCTCGAGGGGATCAGGATCCGGCAGGGCGCCGACGGCGACTGACCGAATCCGGTAAACTGGTGCAGCGGACCCGCCCCACTCTCGTGGATCAGGCGGGTCTAGCTGTTTCTCCGGGCACGTGCAACGGCGCACCGTTTCGGTCCAGGGGTCGCAGGTGCTGGTCGTACCAATTTCATCCGAACGCGTTGCGTGGGTGCCGGTTGAGGTGGATGTTCACCGTGTACGCCACGAGGTCGGCGATCTGCGCCCACTGCGAACGACGGCTGTCATGTGCCACCGGGTCCTCGAGCACGCGGCGCGTCTACTCCAGGCGTCCGCGGGGGTCGGCGCGCTACGGTGCGACCGTGCCCGCCTTCCTCGACGGGCTGCCGTTCTGGCAGCTCGTCCTCGCGCTCTTCGTGATCGTGTTCTGCCGTGCGCAGGCCACGTACTGGGTCGCGCGTCTCGCAGTGACGGGTGCCTCGCGCTCCCGCTGGGGTCGTTGGCTGCACTCGCCGGCGGTCCGCCGCGGCTCAGTGCTCCTCGAACGCTGGGGCCTGCCGGTGGTGACGGTGAGCTTCGTGGTGGTCGGGCTGCAGACGGTGATGAACGCGGCCGCGGGGCTCGCCCGCGTGGCGTGGTGGCGCTACACGATCGCGATGGTGCCGGGGTGCGTCGCGTGGGCCTTCCTCTACGCCACCGTCGGGCTCGCGGTGTTCTGGGCGGTCGTCGCCGCGCTGGCCGGCTCGCCCTGGGGCATCGCGGCGGTGGCCGTCCTGGTGGTCGCGATGGTCGTCGCGGTGACGGTTCTCCACAGATCGCGGAACCGGACAGGAGGCCCGGCCCGGCTTCCGTAGGCTGGCCCACGTGACGACAGAACAGCTCCAGAACCGTCCGGTCGCCCTGGTGACCGGTGCCACCCGCGGCATCGGCCGCGCGATCGCGACCGACCTCGGTCGCACCCACCACGTGTTCGTCGGCGGGCGGAACGCCGAGGCAGTGGACGCCCTCGTCGCCGAGCTGCCGAGCGCCGTGCCGTTCGTCGGTGACCTCGGCGCGGGGGACCTGCCGCCGCTGCCCGACCGGCTCGACGTGCTCGTGCACTCCGCCGGTGTCGAGCAGGGCACGACCATCGCCGACACCCCGCGTGCCGTGTGGGAGCAGGTCTTCGCCACGAACCTGTTCGCGGTCGCCGAGCTCACCCGGGTGGCGCTGCCGGCACTCCGGGCGGCTCGGGGCATCGTCGTGCCGATCAACAGCGGTTCCGGGTTCCACTCCGGCCCCGGCGGTGGTGTGTACGCGGCGTCGAAGTTCGCACTGCGGGCCTTCGCCGATGCCCTGCGCGAAGAAGAACGGGCGAACGGCGTCCGGGTCTCGAGCGTGCACCCGGGCCGGACGGACTCGGACATGCAGCGGGCGCTGACCGAGAAGCTCGGCGAGGACTACGACACCGCGTACTACCTGGCGCCGGAGGACGTGGCCGCCGCCGTCCGGACGGTCGTCGACCTGCCGGAGCGCGGCACCGTCGAGTCGCTCGCGATCCGACCGACCCGACGGCGCTGACAGCGGGCTACGACAGCTCGATGCGCGCGTCGAGCTTGAGTCGGTCGAGGAACGTCTCGTCGTGGCTGACCACGACGAGCGCGCCGCGGTAGGCCCGCAGCGCGTCGACGAGCTGGTCGACGCTCGTCAGGTCGAGGTCGTTCGTCGGCTCGTCGAGCACCAGCAACTGCGGCGGCGGGTCGGCCAGCACCAGGCTCGCCAACGCCACCCGGAAGCGCTCCCCGCCGGACAGCGCCCCGGCGAGCCGGTCGACGGTGTCGCCGCGCACCAGGAACTTCGCGAGGCGGTTCCGCACCTCGGCGACGGCGACGTGCGGGGCGTCCCGTCGCACGTTGTCGAGCACCGTGGCGGAGTCGTCGAGGGTGTCCTTCCGCTGCGGCAGGTACGCGATCCGCTCGACGTGGGCGACGGCACCGGTGTCGGGGAGCGGGTGCTCCCGGGCCTCCGGCGCACCGACGAGCTGTTCGAGCAGGGTGGACTTGCCGACGCCGTTGTCCCCGGTGACGGCGATCCGCTCCGGCCCCTGCACGATCACGTCCCGCCCGCGAACCGTGACGGTCGCGATCTGCCGTGACGCCGGCACGTCCGGGTCGGGCAGGGTCACGTGGATGGACTCGTCGTCGCGCAGCCGGAGCTGTGCCTCCCGCTTCGTCTCGAGGGCAGCGGCCTCGTCGTCCGCGTACCCGACGCGCAGTCGGCCGGCGGTCTGCTCGCCCTTCTTCCGCAGCTCGTTCGCGTAGCCCTTCGGCATGTTCTCGACGGCCTTCACCCCGGCGCGCGCTCGCCGGGCGATCTTCGTCTCGGCCTCGATGCGCTGCCGCTTCTCGGTGCGGTGTCGCTGTTCGGCGACCCGGACCTCCCGTTCGACGGCCGCCTGCTGCACGGCCACGTGCTCCTCGAACGCACTGAACGTCCCGCCGAACACGGTCATCGCACCGGCGCGGAGCTCGCACGTCTCGTCGACGTGCTCGAGGAGCTCCCGGTCGTGACTGACCACCACGAGGGTGCCGCGCCAGTCGTCGACCAGGTCGAGCAGGAGCCCTCGTGCCCGACGGTCGAGGTTGTTCGTCGGTTCGTCGAGGAACGCGATCGGACGGCCGCGCAACCGCACCCCGGCGACGGCGACGAGCACGGACTGCCCGCCGGACAGCGTCGACACCGGGCGTTCCAGGTCGGCGCCGTCGAGTCCGACGCTCGCGATCGCGGCGGCGGCCCGTTCCTCGAGGTCCCACTCGTCGCCGACCGCCTCGAAGTGCTCGGGGGACGCGTCACCGGACAGGACGGCCCGGAGTGCGGTGAGCGTCGACCGGATGCCGAGCAGGTCGGCGACGGCGTCGTCGATCCCCGTTGCGAGGCGCTGCGGCAGGTGGTCGACGGGGCCGGACGTCGAGATGGTACCCGACGTGGGGTGGAGCCGACCGGTCGCGAGCCGGACCAGCGTGGACTTGCCGGCCCCGTTCCTCCCGACCAGGCCGGTCCGGCCACGCCCGAAGGCGGCGGTGAGGTGGTCGAGCGCGACGGTGCCGTCGGGCCAGGCGAAGGTGACGTCGTGCAGGACGACGGATGGACTGCTGGGCATGGGGATGCCTCCCGGTGTCGATGCTGGGCGCACGACACCGAACCCACCGCTGTGCGGTGGAGCGCCCGACGGGGCGCGCGATCACGGTGTCAGCGCGTGGGCTGAGCAGAACCGGTGATCGACAGCAATCCGTCTTCTTCCGTCGGGGACCCCCGTGTCCGCCATCCGTGCCGCCGGTCGGTCTCCCGCCCCGGGGGCCTCGTGATGACGACGAGGTGCCTCCCACGGTAATCCCGGCCACGGGGACGCGCAAGGGATGACAGGCTGGGGGCATGCCGGAGAACCTGTTGCCGAACCCGTCGACGAACCCCGAGACCCTGCTGCCCGCCGAACCCGAGGTGACCGCGGCACTCGCCGCCGACGCCCCCGTCGCCAGCGTGGTGGTGTCGCACCCGTCGTCGAGCCTGGCGTGGGCCCTGCTCGCCGACGAGGCCTGGGAGCGTGGCGCGGCGCTCGAGTCGTACGCCTACGCCCGTGTCGGGTACCACCGCGGGCTTGACGCCCTGCGCAAGGCCGGCTGGCGCGGTGCCGGTCCGGTGCCGTGGGCGCACGAGCCGAACCGGGGCGTGCTCCGTGCCCTGTTCGCCCTGCGCCGTGCGGCCGAGGCGATCGACGAGCCCGGCGAGCCCGAGCGTCTGACCGACTTCCTGAACGCGAGCGACCCCGAGGCCCTGCGCGCCCTGTCCGCCGACGCGTAGCGCGGTCGCGGCGCAGTCGACAGATCGCGCCCCGTGATCGTCGTCGCGCCCCGAAGAGCCGGGGCGCGACGACGACAGCGGGGCGCGGACGAGCCGGACCCGACCCGACCCGACCCCTACGCCAGCACGACGCTCCACGAGAACGCCTGCGGCCAGAGCTGGTGCTCCGGCAGCACGTCGAGGCCGCACGCGCGGGAGCCGAGCCCGTGCTGTGCCGCGTCGAGGTACAGGTACAGGTGGTCCGACGTCGGCAGCTCGTACGGGTGTTCGGCGCGGTCGATCTGCTGCGCGGTCCACGGCGACAGGGTGAAGCCCGCACGGTGCGACCCCACGGTCGACACCGTGAACGGCCCGACGGACAACGAGCGCAGCGCAGGCCGGTGCCCGGTCTCCTGCGGCCGCGAGTACTCGACCCCGAGCGACCGCACCGGAGCGGTGAACCGACCGACCCGGGCAGCGTGCGACGAGTCGGCGTACGACTCGAGCGGTCCGGTGCCGAACCACGTGGCCGTCTCGTCGGCCAACCCGGCCGGCAGGTCGAACCGCACCCCGATCCGCGGCCAGGTGACGTCCCACGCCCCGAACGGCACCGCGTCGGTCTGCAGCACGAGCCCGTCGGACGTCAGGGTCCAGCGGTGCGTGACCTCGAGGCCCCACCCGCTGTTCGCCGCCGCCACCCGCACCCGCTGTTCCAGGCCGGAGTCGGTCCGTGCCACCGACACCAGGCGGTGGCTCAGCCGGTCCAGACCACGGTCCCGCCAGCGCGAGGCCGACGGGGGAGCGTCCGGGTCACCGACACCGTGCGTCAGCACCGGGTCCGCCGTCTCGTAGCCGCCCTGCGACGCCAAGCGGTCGTTGTCGGTCGGGGCGCGCCAGAGCTCCAGGCGGGGTCCTGCGACCTCGTGTCCCTTCCAGGACACCAGGTCGCCGCGGTCCGAGAACGTCCCGACGCCGAGACGGTCGCCGTCCCACCCCTGCCGGGAGGCCCGTGGTGCGTCCGCCACACGGCTCGCGACGAGCCGCTGGGTGCGTGCGACGACGTGGCCGGTGTCCGCCCACGCGGTCGGGCCCGCCAGTTCGGCGGTCAGGTCGAGCCAGAGTTCGTCGCCGGGTGCGAGTTCGGCGGTGGCCGCGTCGAGCACCTCGGACGGCACCGGGACGGTCGCCGACTCGCGGGCGGCCACCACACCGGCGGCGAACCGACCGGAGGCCTCGACGACGCCGTTCCGCGACAGGGTCCAGCAGAACCGCAGCCCGGCGGTCGAGGCCGAGTGGTACCGGTTCTCGACCAGGATCGTGGTGTCCGACACCGCCAGGCGGATCGGCGCGACCACGGCCGCGAACTCGGCGAGCCCCGGGGTCGGGGAGTCGTCGGGCAGCACCAGGCCGTCCATCACGAAGTTGCCGTCGTGCACGACCTCGTGGAAGTCGCCGCCGTAGGCGTAGTAGTCCTGGCCGGACGCCGTCTGCGCCAGGAGTCCGTGGTCGCGCCACTCCCACACGAACCCGCCGTGCAGGCGCGGGTACCGGTCGACCAGGGCCTCGTACTCGGCGATCTGGCCGGGGCCGTTGCCCATCGCGTGGACGTACTCGCAGTGGATGAACGGCTTCGAGCGTTGCCGTGCGGCCTCGGCCGGGCCGCAGCCGAGCAGGGGCGTCGGGGTGCCGCCGCCGATGGACTCGGTCTCCTGCAGCGACGGGTACATCCGCGAGTACACGTCGGTGTACTCGCCCGTGTAGTCGCCCTCGTAGTGCACGGGGCGCTCGGCGTCGCGGTCGTGCACCCACTGCGACATCGCCGCCAGGTTCCGGCCGGTGCCGGACTCGTTGCCGAGCGACCACATCACGATGGACGGGTGGTTCTTGTCCCGCTCGACGGTCCGTGCGACGCGGTCGAGGTAGGCGTCCGCCCAGGCCGGGTCGTCCGACGGGTTGCCGACCCAGCCGGTGAAGATGAACCCGTGGGTCTCGAGGTCGGTCTCCAGGATCACCCAGAAGCCGAGCTCGTCGGCCAGGTCCAGCACGCGGGGGTGCGGCGGGTAGTGCGAGGTGCGGATCGCGTTGACGTTGTTGCGCTTCATGAGCGCCATGTCCGCGCGGGCGTGCTCCTCGTCGAAGACGCGGCCGCGGACGGGGTGGGTCTCGTGCCGGTTCACGCCGTGGAACACCACGCGCTCGCCGTTCACCAGGAACCGGTCGCCCTCGATCGACACGGTGCGGAAGCCGAGCCGCAACGAGACGGTCTCGCCACCGGCGGCACCGCCGGCGTCCGTGCCGGTCGACACCGTCGCGTCGTACAGCTTCGGCAGCTCCGCGCTCCACGGCTCGACGCCCTCGACCTCGATCGGCGTGACCTCGTCGGCCGTCGCCCACGTCACGTCGACGCCGAGGTCGGGCACCGCGAACCGCACCGGGAAGCCAGCGTCCAGCGTCGGGAACGTGATGGTCCCGCTGCCGGTCGCCGGGCGTCCGGACGCAGCCGTCCCGGCCGTCGCGGCACTGCCCAACGTGGGCGCCCAGGAAGCCCTGACGAACACGTCGTCGATCGGCGCCGTCGGACGGGCGAGCAGCGTGACGTCGCGGAAGATCCCCGGCAGCCACCACTGGTCCTGGTCCTCCAGGTACGAGGCCGCCGACCACTGGTGCACCCGCACGGCCAGGTCGTTCGACCCCGGACGGAGCAGCTGCGTGACGTCGAACTCGGTCGCCAGGCGGGACCCGGTCGACCAGCCCACGAGCGTGCCGTTCAGCCACACCCGGAAGTGCGACTCGACCCCGTCGAACCGCAGCAGCACCCGACCGGCGGCCGCGAAGGACGCCGGCAGCTCGAACGTCCGCCGGTGGTCACCGGTGGGGTTCTCGTCCGGCGGGTGCGGCGGGTCGATCGGGAACGGGTACTGCAGGTTCGTGTAGCTCGGCGACCCGTGCCCGTGCAGCACCCAGTGCGACGGCACCGGGAGCTCGCCCCACGCGGGGTCGTCCTCCACGGCGGCGTCGGTGGCGAACGCGTCGGACACCGATGCGACCGGCGACCACCGGAAGCGCCAGTCGCCGTTCAGCGAGAGCGACGGTGCGTCGGTGTGGAGCGCGGCCCGCGGGGGGAGCCGTGATGCCGAACCCGGCGAGGTCGAGTGGAGGTCGTCGAGTGCGGAGTTGGTCAACCCTTGACCGATCCTTCCGTGAGGCCCCCGCGCCAGAAGCGCTGCAGGACGATGATGGCGATGACGAGCGGGATGACCGAGACGAGCACCCCGCCGGTGGTGAGCTGGTAGAACTCCGGCAGGCGGTCGACCTGCGAGCGCCAGTTGTTCAACCCCAGTGTGATCGGGTACAGCTTCTGGTCTGCCAGCATGATGAGCGGCAGGAAGAAGTTGTTCCAGATGCCGACGACCTGGAACAGGAACACGGTCACCAGGGCCGGGGTCATCTGCCGGAGCACGACGGTGTGGAAGATCCGGAGCTCGCTGGCACCGTCGATGCGTGCTTGTTCGAGCAGCGTGGTGTCCACCGACGCCGCTGCGTACACCCGGCACAGGAACAGGCCGAACGGGGAGACGAGGCTCGGGATGAGCACGCTCCAGTACGTGTCGGTCAGGCCCAGCGTCGAGAACAGCAGGAACAGCGGCAGCGCCGTCGCGGTCCCGGGCACGAGCACTCCGCCGAGGATCGTGCCGAACACGAACTGCCGACCCTTGAAGTCGTACTTCGCCAGGGCGTACCCGCCGGCCGCGGCGAAGTAGGTCGCCAGGACCGCACCGACGCCGGAGTACAGGATGCTGTTCGCGATCCACCGGACGAAGATGCCGCCGTCGTAGGTGAACACCTGCTGCAGGTTGCTCCACAGTGCGAACTCGCCGCCGAACCAGAACCCGTTCGTCGAGAACAGCGCGCCGGTCGTCTTCGTCGCGGCGATGACGACCCAGTACAGCGGGACGAGGAAGTACAGCGCGACGATGACGAGGATGCCCGTCACGACGATCTGCGAGCGCGGGGACCGGTCGAGCTTGCGGCGCTGGTGCGCCGAGATCGACGTGGTGTCCACGGGGACGGCGGTCTTCGCCGTGGCCGGCGCTTCGATGGCTTCGCTGGTCATGCGTCCGCCCCCTTCGTTCCGTTCTGCAGACCGGACCTGGCCTGGAGGCCCGGTGCGGCTTGGGAAGTACCGGTGCTGCCCGCCGCAGCGCGCGTCTGGAGCGCGGTACGGGCCTCCAGGCCGTCACGCTTGGCGCGCTTGCGCCGGTCGCGTTCGTCCTTCGGCGCGCGGTTCGTCAACGCGAGGAACGCGAACGACAGGATGAACGCGGCCAGCGCGATGATGACCGCCTGCGCACTCGCGACGCCGTACTCGTTGAACGCGAACGCGTTCGTGTACGCGGCGTAGTTCGGCGTGTACTCGGTGTCGATCGCCGGGGCGACCGTGGACAGGATCTGCGGCTCGGCGAAGAGCTGCAGCGTGCCGATGATCGAGAACACCGTGGTGAGCACCAGGGCCGGCGCGATGAGCGGGATCTGGATCCGCCACGCGACCTGGAACGGGCCGGCACCGTCCATCTTGGCGGCCTCGTAGACCTCGCCGGGGATCGACTTCAGCTGGGCCACGATGATGAGCATGTTGTAGCCCGTGTAGGTCCACGTGACGATGTTCGCGATCGACCACAGCACGCTGTTCGCGCCGAGGAAGTCCGGCTGCAGCCCCATCGACTGCAGCAGCGACACGATCGGCGACAGGCCGGGCACGTACAGGAACGACCACAGGATCGTCGCGATGACGCCGGGGACGCCGTACGGCATGAAGTAGATCGCCCGGAAGAAGCCCGGCCAGCGGGCGCTCGCCGACTCGAGCAGCAGCGCCAGGATCGTGCAGGCGATGATCATCACCGGGACCTGCACGATGCCGAAGAGCAGCATGCGGCCGATCGAGGCGACGAAGCCGGAGTCCTGCAGGGCGATCGCGTAGTTGTCGAAGCCGGCGAACTTGCCGACGACGCCGTCCTCGCCGAACAGGCCCTCGCGGTCGACGGTCGTGAACGACTGGAACAGGGCGCTGATGATCGGGATGATGAACGTCAGCAGGAACAGGGCCAGGAACGGCGCGAGCAGGATCCACGGGGCACGCTTCTGCGCACTCGTGGCCTTCGTGCTCGTGCGGAAGGCGGGTCGCGTGCTGGTCTGCTGGCTCATCGTGCCGTCCTGACGCTGAGGCCCTTGTCCTTGAAGGACTGGACGATCTCCCGCTGCGCGAGTTCCACCGCGTCGGAGAGCTTGAGGCCGGAGGTGAGCTTGCGGCGGAACTGGTTCTGCAGACTCGTGAACGCCGACTGGGTCACGGGGGACCAGGACCAGTCGATGTTCTGCTCCTTCGAGGCCGGCACGAAGACGTCCTCGTTGTAGTTCTGGCCGGAGAACCACTTCGACGGCTGCTCACGCTGCTTGCCGATGTAGTCGACCGCGGGCGACCAGCCGATGCCGCAGTGCTTGATCATCGCGTCGATGCCCTCCTTCGAGGTGGTCATCCACGTGATGAACTCGAGCGCCTCCCTCGGGTGCTTCGCGTTCGCCAGGACCGCCGCCGTCGAACCACCGATGGCGCTCGAGCCGAAGCCGTCGGCGCCCCACTTCTGCATCGGGGCGACCTTCCACTTGCCCTCGCCGCCCTGCACGGACTCGATCAGGGCGTCACCCCAGCTCGCGCTCGTGACCGCGGCGATCTTGCCGCTCGCGGCCGAGGCGTACCAGCCGGGGGAGTACGCACCGGCGCTGGTGTCGACGAGCTTGTCGTCGATGACCCCGTCGAAGAAGTCCGCGACCATCAGGGTCTTGTCGTCGGTCATGTCGACGACCCACTCGTCACCGTCGACCTTGAACCAGCGGGCGCCGGCCTGCTGTGCGTACGCGGCGAACGGTGACGCGTCCGAGACCGGGAACACCTCGAGGTAGTTCTGCTTGCCCGTCTTCCGGACCTTCTCGGCCAGCTCGCGCCACTCGTCCCACGTCGTCGGGGGCTCACCGCCGGCCTGCTCGAGCAGGGCGGTCTGGTAGTAGAAGCCCATGGGGCCGGTGTCCTGCGGGATGCCGTAGATGCCGTCGACGAAGGACACCTGCGCCCACGCCGCCTCGTCGTACTTGGACTCGAAGTCCTTCGCGCCGTAGCGGGCGAGGTCGACGAGACCGTTGGCGAGCATGAACTCGGGGATCTGCCGCAGCTCGACCTGACCGATGTCCGGACCGCCGCCGGCCGCCAGCGCGGAGTACATCTTCTGGTACCCGCCGCTGTTGCCACCGGGGATCCAGTTCGCCGACACCTGGATGTTCGGGTGCGTCTTGTTCCAGACGTCGCAGACCTTCTGCAGGTCCTTCAACCAGGCCCAGTAGGTGAGCTGGACGGTCTCGCCCGACGCGGCGGCCGGCACGAGGGCGGCCTTGTTCACGTTGGTGGAACCGGGGACCGCGCAGCCGGCGAGCAGTCCTGCCGCCGCCGTGCCGATGCCGAAGCCCAGGAGTTGTCGTCTGGAGATGGGTCGTGGTCGTGGCGTCATTGCCGCACTCCGGTTCGTCGTCGATTCGGGGTCCAGGTCAGCCAACCACAAAACCGAGCGTCGTTGCAGATTCGCGCCTGGGTGTTCGCTCCCGACTGTGGACGCCCGGTGGCGGCGAGGTGGAGTGTGGTCGCACGTGAGAGCGCCGGAGCTCATCGGCTCCGGCAACCGTCCGAGAGGAGCTGCCATGACGTCGACCAACGCGACGAGCGAACTGCACCGGATCCTGGGAGAGCGACTGGAGGGCGGCGGCACCTGGGCCTGGGCCTACGCCGACGTCTCCGGCAACGTCGAGGATCCCCGACGACAGGCGGCGCTCAAGCTCCGCGGTGTTGAGGAAGGGCTCCGGGCACAGGGTGCGTCCGACGAGGTCGTCGACGCCGTCGCCACCGAGTTCGAGCAGGAGCCCGGTGTCCCCTCGCCCGTCACCCGGTACGTGCTCGTGCACGACGGCGAGGTCGTGCTGAGCGAGGTCCTGCCCGGGCCGCTGCACGGATCGGAGTCCGTCGGCGTCGGAGCCGTGCCGGACCTCGTGCCGCTCGTCGCCCACCGTCCCGTCGACCTGCCGTTCCTGGTGGTCCACGCCGGCAAGGAGGGCGGGGCGTTCCGCGCCTACCGCCTCGGGCACGCCCCGGTCGCGGCCGACGCGTCCGAGCAGCAGGTGGCGGGCCGGAACGACACCCTGCACTACGCCAAGGCCGGCACCGGGTGGAAGCAGCCGCACTGGCAGCAGCACACCGAGGAGATCTGGAAGCAGAACTCGTCGGAGACCGCTGCCGCCGTCGACGAGGCCGTGCGGACGATCCGCCCCGGACTCGTCGTCGTCGCCGGTGACGTCACCGCGCGCGAGCTGCTGGTGAAGGCACTCTCGTCCGAGACCCGTGCACTCGTCTCGGTGTTCCCGGGCGACCCGCGCGCCGACGCCGGTTCGAAGCAGGCGTTCGTCGAGCACGTCGAGACCGCACTCGCCCGCGTCGTCGCCACCCGCCGTCACGACCTCGAGGACTCGCTCCGCACGCACGTCGGCCGTGGCGACAACCAGGTCGTCACCGGCCTCGGACCCGTCGTCGAGGCGCTGCAGCAGGCCCAGGGCGCGACCGTCGCCCTCGACGCCGTGGCCATCGGCGACCGGACGCTGCTCGCGCTCGCCGGGGCGCCGTGGGTCGCCACCGCGCCGGAGCAGGCCGCGGGGACGCCGGTCATCGGGGCGGTGCCGGCGGTGTGCGCGCTCGTGCGGGCCGCGGTCCTGACCGACGCCGAGCTCGTGCTCGTCAACGCCGCATCGCTGCCCGGTGGCGCTCCCGCCGCCGCGCTGCTGCGCTGGCCGGTGGGTCCGGTCGTCCCCGCCTAGCGAGCCGCGCGCGTACCTTATCGAAACGGGCGTACCTGGTCAGTTCTTTCGACCAGGTACGCCCGTTCCTACAGTGCATCGCGCGGGTCAGTCGTGCGACCGGTCCGCACGCGGGACCAGCGGCAGGGCCAGCAGCGGCAGCACGGCCACGATGCCGAACGACGCCGCGAACCCGAGCGCCGTCACCAACGCGCCGATGCCCGGGCCGACGGCGCTCGCCGCGATGAACTGCCCGGTGTTCTGCGTGCCGAGGGCGCGACCGGACCAGAACGGCCCGGCCGCCTCGGCGACCGACGTGTAGGCCAGCCCGTTGTCCGCCACGGTGACGCTCGTCGCGATCACCAGGAACACGGCGCCGGCCGCCAGGTGCGTGACGTCGACGAGCGCGAGGAGCCCCATCACGACGGCGGCACTCACGACGACGATCCGCAGCGGTCCGACGCGTGAGCGGGCCCGGTCGCTCCACACCCCGACCAGGATCCGCCCGATCGCCCCGACGAACTGCGACGCCCCGACGAGCAGCCCTGCCGCGGCCGTCGACCAGCCCAGCCCGACGAGCCACACCAGCCCGTAGATCGACAGGGTGAACTGCGGCACCACGAGCAGGATCGACACCGCGTGGATCCGCCACAGGAACCCGCTCGCCCGGTACGGGTTCGCCGTCGCGTCGGCCGGTGCCGTGTGCCGGGCCGGTCGTGGCGGGTTCTGGATGCCGACGGCGCAGAGCACCGCGAGCACGGCGCAGAGGACGATCGGCAGGACGAGGGCCGCGCGGATCCCGGACCCCTCGGCGAGCTGCGGCACGGTGACGGCCGCGAGCGTCACCCCGAGCGGCTGCGACATCTGCCGGATGCCCATCGCGAGCCCGCGCCGCTCCTTCGGGAACCACCCCACGACGACCCGGCCGCTCGCGGCGTTCGTCGACGCGCTCGTCATGCCGCCCAGCAGGAAGGCCAGCCCGAGCAGGACCGGGTCGCCCGCGGCGAGCCATGCCCCGACCACCGCGAGGGTCGTCAGCACGAGTCCGCCGGCGATCACGATCCGTTCGCCGATCCGGTCGGTGATGGCGCCCCAGGCGATGAGCGTCAGGACCATGCCGAACGTCGGCGCGGCGGCGAGGACGCCCGCCACGGTCAGGGACGTACCGTTCGCGTGCAGGTACGGGATGAGCAGAGCGGGAGCCGTCACCACCAGGGTCCCGGCGGCCTGCGCGGCGACCCCGAGCGCGAGCATCGTCCACGCTCGGCGGCCGATCGTGGTGGGCGTCGGGGGTGCGGCGGTCGCGGTCATCGTGGTGGCTCGCATCGTTTCATGTCGGAAGCAATTGGTATACCACAACGGTATACCATTCCGGCGGTGTCCCCGCTAGAGTTGTTGGCCGTGACCGACACGACCGATGCAACCCCGGTGTCGCAGACGGCCCAGCTCTACGACAACCTGCGTGCCGCGATCCTGACGCTCGACATCGCGCCGGGCGAGCGCATCTCGGAGCGCGGTCTCGAAGCACGGTTCCACGCCTCGCGGACCCCCGTCCGTGCCGCACTGTCGCGGCTCGAGCGCGAGGGCCTCATCCTGCACGAGGGGCGCTCGTGGACGGTCACCCCGATCGACCTCGACGAGATCGCCTCGCTCGCCGAACTCCGGGGCGTGCTCGAACCCGCCGCCACCCGACTCGCGGTCGAGCGGGCGAGCGCCGAACAGCTCGCCGAGGTCCGCGGGCACCTCGACGCCCTGCGCCCGACACCCGACCAGCAAGCCGGCATCCGGATGGGCTCGACGTTCCACCTCGACCTGGCGGCGCTCGGCGGCAACCGGTTCATCACCGACGCGATCGCCGATGCCCTGACCCGTCTCGAGCGCACCCGGTGGATCGAGGTACGCACGCCCGAGGCCCGCGACGCCGCGTGGGACGAGCACAGCGCCATCATCGACGCCGTGCGCGACGGCGACGCCGACCGTGCGGCCGGGCTCGTCGCAGCGCACGTCGCCGGGACGAACGACCGGTTGCTCGGCTGGATCGCACAGGAGCGCCGCCGACTGCGCGGCGCGGGCATGACGATCGTCGGGGCCACCGAGCGCTGACGCGAACCGCGTGACCTGACGGAGCACGAACCCCGGGGCCCGGCATGACGCGCGGCGCGTGACGCGCGGCGCGTGACGCGGTCCGCCGTGACGCGAGCAGGGCACTGGACGCGACCGCCCCGGAGACGCGACCCGACAGCAGGTGCCGGTCCGCGCCTCCTGGCCGTCGCCCGGTCGACGCCGGACGTGACCCGCTACGGGCGGTCCGCGCGCTCCTCCGTCGCGTCGAGCTGGTCGAACGTCGAACCGCCGCCGTCGGTGCGCTCGAGCAGCGCGTCGCGCACCTCGGCCTCGTCGTGGCTCGCGCGGTTCGCCAGCTTGCTTCCGGATCGTGTCGCCTGTGACATGTCGGTGTCCTTCCCCTGCGTGTGGGCATCGTGGTGTGCGCGGGCATCCTGCCCGCCGGTGCGCTTCCTCACGGGACGTACTGAGGTCGTGACAGTGTCGCGCGGTCGCTCCGGCCGCCGCAAGGGCTTTCGTCACATGTGGAGAAGTGCCGTCACGGACCGTGCCTAGGATGGTGCGGCCGCGCCGCCCCGGTGCGCACCAGCGGACGTCGGACGGGAGGCACGGCTTGGCTGCACCACGTACCGCACCTCCCACGGTCTACGACGTCGCCAGTGCCGCGAACGTCTCGATCGCGACCGTCTCGCGCGTGCTCCGCACGCCGGACGCCGTCCGCGAGGGCACCCGGGACCGCGTCCAGGCGGCGATCCGCAGCCTCGGCTACGTCCCCTCCGGCAACGCCCGAGCCCTCGCCGGCAAGCGCACCGGCGTCGTCGGACTGCTGCTGCCCGGGTTCGACGTGGTACCCGACGAACGGCCGGACCTGGTCACCGACGGGGGCGTCCGCGTGGTCGACGACCGCCGCCACGTGACCCAGCCGTTCTCCTCGAACCTGTACTTCGACGAGGTCCTGCGCGGCGCCGAGACCGAGGCCTGGCAGCGCGGACTCGCGCTCATGGTCGCCGCCGGTCGGGGGTCGTCGCGCGACGTGATCGTCAACGACGTCGCCGGCCGGGTGGACGGCCTCGCCGTGCTCGCGCAGACCGTGCCGGACGACCTGCTCGAGCACGTCGCCCGTCGGATCCCGGTCGTGGTGCTCGCCGACGACCGGCGGTCGCACGGGTTCGACTCCGTGAGCGTGGACAACAGCGCCGGCATGCGGACGCTCGCATCGCACGTGATCGGGCGGCTCGGCATCCGGTCGCTCGCGTACGTCGCGGGCCCGATCGACTCGCCGGACGACATGGAGCGCTCGACGGGCTTCCGGTCAGCGTTGGCAGACCACGGGGTGCTGGCGTCGTCGGTCCGGGTGGTGCACGGCGACTTCGGCCGGGCGCGGGCGCGGGAGCTGGCGGCGACGCTGCTGGCGGACGAGGTGCCCCGGGCCATCGTGTGCTCGAACGACCAGTCGGCACTCGGGGTGCTCGACGCCGCCACCGCCCGGGGCCTGCGCGTGCCGGAGGACGTCGTCGTCACCGGCTTCGACGGCATCGACGCCGGGCGCTTCTCGTCGCCGCGGCTCACCACCGTGCACCAGCCGATGGGGGAGCTCGGGCGTGCTGCGGTGCGGGCGATCGTCGACCGGCTGGACCACCGCGAGGGGCCGCCGCGCGCCGTCCGGCTGCCGGTCGAGGTGCTGCTGCGCGAGAGCTGCCCGCCGGCGCTGTGACGAGCGGTGCGGCGAGCGGCGCGGCGAGCGGTGCTGCGAGCGGCGCGGCGGTGCGTCCGCACCGTGCGGCTTTGGTCATCCCGTGCGACGTTGACCGCCCGGTGCGGGCCTGTAACCGCGCACGGAGCGGGCAGCCTCGCACCCTGCGACGGAACGCGCACCGTGCGCAGCGACCCTCGCTCCGACCCTCGCTGCCGCCGCCCGCGCCTACGTACCACCCCGGCACGGAACCCCGGTGTTGCGCGACGCGATGTAAGCGCATACATTGACCCAGTACCGATTCGACACGGAGGTCGACCGAGCAATGACGCTTCCCCCACAGCGCACGCGCGGCAAGCGCGACCCCGGGACCCGCGCTCCCGGAACGCGCCCCGGCAGCACCCGACGACGCGGACGCCTCGTCGCGGCGATCGCCGGGCTCGCAGCCGTGGCCCTCATGGCCACCGGCTGCAGCATCCAGGTCCGGTCCGAACCCGATCCCACGATCGGCAAGGACACGATGCTCATCAACGCGGACCACGGCAACCCGCTGTTCGACCGCAACTTCAACCCGTACATCGCGAACGCCCGCACGGCCTCCAAGTGGATGTACGAGCCGCTCATCGAGATCAACCCCCTCGACGGCAAGGGCACCCCGTGGCTCGCCAGCAAGTGGAGCCAGCCGGACGCCAGCACGATCGACATGACGATCCGCCAGGGCGTCGAGTGGTCCGACGGCTCACCGTTCTCGGCGAAGGACGTCGCCTTCACGTTCGACCTGCTGAAGAAGTTCCCGGCGATGGACGTC
This sequence comes from Curtobacterium sp. 18060, assembly GCF_902706105.1. NCBI lineage: Bacteria > Bacillati > Actinomycetota > Actinomycetes > Micrococcales > Microbacteriaceae > Curtobacterium > Curtobacterium sp. 18060. Next base: position 220,507 of record NZ_CACSJV010000002.1, read on the forward strand.
AAGGGCGCCTGGCAGCACATCAAGAGCATCGAGGTGGACGGCGACCACGTCGTCTTCCACCTGAAGAGCGACGACGTGCCGAGCCTGAACATCATCGGCGCGACGTACATCCTCGGTGAGCAGCACTGGGGCGGCGTGAAGGACCCCACGACGTTCCGCGACCCGAACCCGGTCGGCACCGGCCCGTTCGTGCTCGGCAACTACACCGACCAGCAGTACTCGATGGACAAGAACCCGACGTACTGGCAGGCCGACAAGATCGCCATCAAGCACCTCATCCTGCCGGCGACGAACACGCAGCTCGACACCGTCACCCGCGGCTACGACTGGGCGTACTCGTTCATCTCGGACGTCAAGGGCACCTGGGGCGCCGCGTCGAAGACGAACCAGTGGTGGTTCCCGGCCGGTGGCGTGATCGGCCTCATCCCGAACCTGACGAAGGCCCCGTACAACGACGTCAACGTCCGCAAGGGCATCTCGCTCGCGCTGAACCGTGACGACATCGCCGAGACCGCGTCCGAGGGCAACCTGGCGGCAGCGGGCCAGACCGGCCTGATCCTGCCGAACCAGGAGAAGTACCTCAACCCGGACATCCCGGACAAGGGCATGATCACGCAGGACGTCGACGCTGCGAAGGCCGCGTTCGCGAAGTCCGGCTGGACCGAGCAGGGCGGGAAGATCATGAAGGACGGCAAGCAGCTGTCCATCACCATCATGACCGCGAACGGCTACTCGGACTGGCTCCGTGCCGCGCAGGAGGTCCGTCGCGACCTGACGGCCATCGGCGTGAAGGTGACGATCCAGGCACCACAGCCCGCCGGCTACCAGCAGAACATCAACAACGGCACGTTCGACATGGCGATGGGCGGCATGGGCAACGGTGACGTCTACCAGGCGTTCAACTCCCTGCTCAGCAGCGACTTCTACCAGCCGGTCGGCAAGTCGACGGTGAACAACTACGAGCGCTACAAGAACGCCGACACCCAGAAGCTCCTCGACGAGTACAAGGCGACGACGGACACGGCGAAGCAGCAGGAGATCCTGAACCAGCTGCAGGAGATCGTGTACGACGAACTGCCCGTGATCGGCATGTACTACGGCGGGCTCTGGGGGCTGTTCAACACCGGCAAGTTCGTCGGTTGGCCCAGCGCCGAGGACCCGTACATGGCCCCGCAGAACTACGACTCCGCACCGCTGCTCATCTTCTCGAAGCTCCGGCTCCGGGACAGCGCAGCCGGCCAGGAGATCCTGAAGCAGCAAGAGGACCAGAAGTGAAGTACATCCTCCAGAAACTCGTCCTCTTCGTCCTGACCCTCTGGGCCGCGGTCACGCTGAACTTCGTGCTCCCGCGCCTCATGCCGGGCAGCCCGTCGGACGCCGCGCTGGCGAAGCTCAGCCAGAACGGCCCCGTCACCGAAGCCACCAAGAAGGCCATCGAGGCCCAGCTCGGCGTCCCCACGGGCAACCTGTGGGACCAGTACGTCAACTACCTGCACCAGGTCGTCACGCTCGACTTCGGGGTGAGCTACACGTTCTACCCGCAGCCGGTCGGCGACCTCGTGTCGAAGGCCCTGCCGTACACGCTCATCCTGGTCGGCGTCGTGACGATCCTCGCGTTCGTCCTCGGCACCCTGATCGGCGTCGCGGCGGCGTGGAAGCGCGGCACCTGGCTGGACTCGCTCCCGACGCTGTCGGGGTCGTTCATGTCGACGTTCCCGTACTTCTGGACCGCCCTGCTCCTGCTGTTCTTCCTCGGCTACGTGCTGCACTGGTTCCCGACCACGGGCGCCTACTCGGCGACCACCACCCCGGGGCTCAACGGAGCGTTCGCGGCCGATGCCCTGCAGCACGCGGTGCTGCCCGCGGTGACGATCCTCGTGACGAGCCTCGGCGGCTGGATCATCGGCATGCGCAACGCGATGATCAACACGCTCGGTGACGACTACGTGACCTTCGCCGAGGCGAACGGTCTGCGCGGCCGCACCGTGGCCGTCCGGTACGCGGCGCGGAACGCGATCCTGCCGAACCTGACCGGCTTCGGTCTGGCACTCGGTGGCGTGGTCGGCGGTTCGGTGCTGGTCGAGCAGGTCTTCGGCTACCCCGGCATCGGCTACCTCCTGTTCAACGCCGTCATCGGGCAGGACTACCCGCTGATGCAGGCCCTCTTCCTGATGATCACCGTGTCGGTGCTCATCGCCAACTTCATCGTGGACGTCATGTACGGCGTCCTGGACCCGAGGACGCGCCGATGACCAACAACGCCACTGTCGCTGTCCGGACCCAGGACACCGACGAACAACAGGCTCCTTCCAAGTGGAAGAGCACCGCCCGCCAGTTCGGCGTCGTCTGGTCGAACTCGAAGGCCCGGATCGGCATCATCATCCTCGCGGTGTTCGTGCTGGTCGCGATCTTCGCGCCGCTCCTGGCCCCGTACGGTGCCAGCCAGAACGGGTTCGCCCGGTCCGCCGACGCGACCGCCGACCACTGGATGGGCACCACCGCCGCTGGCGAGGACGTCCTGTCCCAGATCATCTACGGCGCACGGATCTCCGTGATGGTGGGTGCCGTCGCCGGCATCCTGTCGACGCTCGTCGCCGTCGCGATCGGCCTCAGCTGGGGCTACGTCCGCGGGTGGATCGGCGAGGTCATCGGCTTCATCGTGAACCTGTTCCTGGTCATCCCGGGCCTGCCCCTGATGATCGTCATCGCGGCGTACCTGCAGAACGGCGGCATCGCGGTCATCATCGCGGTGATCGTCGTCACCGGCTGGGCCTGGGGCGCACGCGTCCTGCGCAGCCAGACGCAGTCCCTGCGTGGTCGCGACTTCGTGACGGCCGCGCAGTTCTCCGGTGACGGTGCGACCCGCATCGTGTTCCGCGAGATCCTGCCGAACATGACCTCGCTCATCGTCGGCTCGTTCTTCGGGGCGGCCACGAGCGCGATCCTGGCCGAGGCGGGCCTCGAGTTCCTCGGGCTCGGCGACTCGTCGATCGTCAGCTGGGGCACGATCCTCTACTGGGCGCAGAACTCCAACGCGCTGCTCACCGGCCAGTGGATCCTGCTCTTCGCCCCCGGCCTCTGCATCGCGCTGCTCGCGATGAGCCTCACCCTGATCAACTTCGGCGTCGACGCCGTGTCCAACCCGCGGCTGCGCGAAGGCGCGCGCCCGAAGCGCAAGGAGGCGACCGCATGAGCGGCTCGCGAACGTACGCAGATGACGGCCTGGAGGCGCGGGACGGCGCCGCCACGGGCCTCCCGTCCGACGGTGGTGACGCCCAGGGCGTCCTGCTGGACGTCCGCGACCTGTCGGTCGTGTACGAATCGGCCGGCCAGACGGCCGTCCAGGCGGTCGACCACGTGTCGTTCAGCCTGCGGAAGGGCGAGTTCGTCGGCCTGGTCGGTGAGTCCGGTTCCGGCAAGTCGACGCTCGGCTACGCGCTGACGCGCTTGCAGAAGCCGCCGGCGCGCACGAACGGCGGCAGCATCGTCTTCAACGGTCACGACATCCGTGACCTCGACGAGGAAGCGCTCCGGCAGCAACGCCAGGGCGGCTTCGCGATGGTGCTGCAGTCCGGCATGAACGCGCTCAACCCGGTGCGCACCGTCCGGAACCACTTCATCGACATCTTCAAGGCCCACGGCCACGTGTCGCGCGACCGCTGGGACGCCCGGATGAAGGAGCTCATCGAGAAGGTGAAGCTGCCGACGTCGATGCTCGCCCGGTTCCCCGGGGAGCTCTCCGGCGGCATGCGGCAGCGTGTCTCGATCGCCCTGGCCCTGTCGCTCGAACCGCAGCTCATGGTGTTCGACGAGCCGACCACGGCACTCGACGTGCTCGTGCAGCACGCCGTCATGGACACGATCATCGAGCTGCAGCAGTCCGAGGGCTTCACGGCGATCCTGATCAGCCACGACCTCGGCATCGTGCTCGAGGCCACCGAGCGCGTGCTCGTCATGCACGAGGGCCGCATCGTCGAGGACGGCGGCTCGAAGGAGCTCCTGCGCAACCCGCAGGACGAGTACACGCAGATGCTCTTGTCGCACTACGCCGACCCGCGGGCCGAGATCGTGTCCCTGCCCGGGTTCCCGGACCGGTCGCAGCGCGCGACGTCCGGCGAGAAGCGGCAGGAGGCCACGTCGTCGTTCAGCACCGTCGGGTCGCGTGAGCGCTCGGCGGCGAAGAACCCGATCGTCGTCTCGAACATCGTGAAGACCTACCCGGCGCCGCGCCGCGGCGAGCAACCCGTGCAGGCCGTGCGCGACGTGTCGTTCACCCTCGAGCCGGGGCAGTCGCTCGCCCTGGTCGGCCAGTCCGGTTCGGGCAAGTCGACCATCGCGAAGCTCCTGACCGGGGTCGAGAAGCCGACGACCGGCACCGTCCGGTTCGGCGACCTCGACGTCGCACGCCTGGGCAAGCGAGGCCTGCGGGACCTCCGCTCCGAGGTGCAGATGGTGTTCCAGGACCCGTACGCGGCGCTCAACCCGCTGCACACCGTGGAGTACACGCTGTCCCGCCCGATCGCGAACTACACGGACCTGACGGGGCAGGACGCCCGTCGCCGCGTGCTCGAGCTCCTCGAGACCGTGGGCCTGACCCCGGTCGAGCAGTTCGCGCAGAAGCTCCCGCACCAGCTCTCCGGTGGGCAGCGGCAGCGCGTCGTCATCGCCCGGGCACTCGCGTCCGACCCGCAGGTGATCATCGCCGACGAGCCGGTCTCGATGCTCGACGTGACGTTGCGCGCCGGCGTGCTCGCCCTGCTCGAGGACCTGCGCGAGCAGTGGGGCGTCTCGCTCCTCTACATCACGCACGACCTGCTCAGCGCGCGGCTCATCACCGACGACATCATGGTGCTCCACGAGGGTGCCGTGGTCGAGCGGGGACGGACCGCCGAGGTGCTGCAGAACCCGCGGGACCCGTACACGATCGCCCTGCTCGACGCCGTGCCGAACCCCCGACGCGCCCTCGCGGAGGGCCGGCTGTGACCACGCTGCACGACTTCCCGGCGGTGCCGGCGTTCGGCCACCTGCCGACGCCGGACGGTGTCGACGTCGTCGGCATCGACCTGCCGATCGGCCGCCTCACGGCGTACCGGATCGTGCCGTCCGGGGTGTCGAAGGGCGTCGTGCTCATCGTCCCGGGCTACACCGGCTCCAAGGAGGACTGGCGCACGTTCCTGCCACTCCTCCGCGACGCCGGGTGGTCGGCGGTGGCGATCAGCCGCCGTGGACAGGCCGACTCGGTCTCGCCCGACGACCGCACGGCGTACACGCTCGAGCAGGAGGCCGCCGACGTCGTCCGCGTCGCCGGACTGCTCGACGGCGGCGCTCCGGTCCACCTCATCGGCCACTCGCTCGGCGGCGTGATCGTCCGCGCCGCAGCGATCGCCTCGCCGACGTCGTTCCGCGACGTGACGATGTTCTGCTCCGGCCCGCACGGCTGGTCGTACCGCAAGGCCGCCGAGAAGACGATCGTCGCCGACACGTGCTCCAACCGTGCGCTGTTCGACGCGCAGAACCCGCTCTGGGCCGGCCGCCCCGACGCCGAACTCCCCGACGACGCCCGGATGGTCCGCGAACGCTTCGACCACACGAGCGTCCTCAGCGTCCTCGGCGGCGCGGCGATCCTCGAGGACCGCGCCGACACCACCGAGGAACTCCGCGCGACCGGACTGCCGGTGCTCGTGGCGCACGGCGTCTGGGACGGCGCCTGGCCGATCCCGTGGCAGGCGGACATGGCGTCGCGTCTCGGTGCGTCGTACGAGGTGATCGCCGAGAGCTACCACGGCCCCCAGATCGAGAACCCGCTCGGCACGGTCGCCGTCTTCGATGCGTTCATGAACGCCCACTGAAAGGACCCCGTCATCAGCACGCTCGACTTCCCGAAGGGCTTCCTCTGGGGCGCCGCCACCGCCGCGCACCAGATCGAGGGCAACAACGTCAACTCGAACTGGTGGGTGCACGAGCACGAGCCGGACACCACCATCGTCGAGCCGTCCGGCGACGCCGCGGACAGCTACCACCGCTACCGCGAGGACATCCGGATCGCCGCCGAGCTCGGCCTGAACTCGTACCGGTTCAGCATCGAGTGGGCGCGCATCGAGCCGGAACGCGGGTTCGTCAGCCGCGCCGAGATCGACCACTACCGCCGCATGGTCGACGCCTGCCACGAGTTCGGCATCGAGCCGATCGTCACGCTCATGCACTTCACGGTGCCCCGCTGGTTCGAACGCGACGGCTTCTGGCGCGCACCCGACGCGGCCGACCTGTTCGCCCGCTACACCGAAGCCGCGCTGCCCGTGGTGTCCGACGGTGTCCGGTACGTCTGCACGATCAACGAGCCGAACATCGCCGCGATGCTCGCCGGCGGGGAGGACGCGTCGAACCTGGTGGCGTACGGCCTGCCGAACCCGGACCTGGGCGTCGCCGACGCCCTGCTCGAGTCCCACAAGCGTTCGCGGGAGGTGCTCTCCCAGGTGGATGGCATCCAGAGCGGCTGGACCATCGCGACCCAGGCGTTCAAGTCCAACGGGGAGCCCGGCGCGGACGCGATGCTCCGCGAGTACGGGTACCCGCGCGACGACTGGTACCTCGAGAACGCCGCCGGCGACGACTTCCTCGGCGTGCAGGCGTACACCCGGACCTTCATCGGCGCTTCCGGTCCGTTGCCCGTGGCGGACGACGTCGAGACGACCCTCACCGGCTGGGAGTTCTACCCCGAGGCCTCGGCCGACGGGCTGCGCAGCGCGTGGGAGCTGTCCGGCGGTGTCCCGCTGATGATCACCGAGAACGGCATCGCCACCGCCGACGACACCCGTCGACAGGCGTACACGCAGGGCGCGCTCGAGGGCATCCACCGCTGCATCGACGACGGCATCGAGGTCCTCGGCTACCAGCACTGGTCGCTCCTGGACAACTACGAGTGGGCGTCCGGCTTCCGTCCGACCTTCGGCCTGGTGTCGTGGGACCCGGAGACCTTCGAGCGCACCCCGAAGCCGTCCGCGCACTGGTACGGGAAGGTCGCCCAGGCGAACGCCATCGAGACGGCGGAGTAGCCCGCCGGCTCGATCAGCTCCCCGAGTAGTAGTGCGCCAACTGCTCCGCGACCGCTCGGTCGCGGAGCAGTTCTGCGCGAGCGGTGGCGGTCGAGCCCTCGTCGTCCTCGGCGTTCACGTCGACGTCCAGGGCGAGCACGGACCGCACCGTGTCCAGGTCACCGGAGTCGACCGCGGCGATCAGCAGGGACGCGCCCCGTGAGCCGAGCGCCCTGGTGTCCGCACCCGCGGCGGCGAGCGAACGCACGATCGCGGCGTGGCCACCCCAGGCGGCGCGGACGATCGGGGTGTTGCCGTCGGTGTCCCGGGCCTCCAGGTCGGCGCCCGCAGCCACGAGCACGTCGATCGCCCGACGTGCGTCGCGGTCGATCGCCAGCGTCAGCGGCGTCCGCCCCTCGGTGTCGGTGAGCTGCAGCGACGCGCCGCGGCGCAGGAGTTCCTCGAGCATCTCGGGCCGGTCGAACCACGCGGCGGCGTGCAGCGGGGCGAAGCCCCAGCGCGGGTCGACGTCGTCGACGTCACTCGCGTCGTCCGCCAGGTGCAGTCCGCCCAGGTCGCCGTACGCGGCGGCACGCACCACCTCGGTGGCGTACTCGACCCAGCCGTCCGGCACCGGACCGTGCCAGCCGCGCGCTGGCCGTGCGTCGAGCTCCGTGTAGACGGACTCGGGCACGCTGCGGATCGCGACCCGGACGCCCCGGAAGCGGATCGCGACCTCGCCGACGGGGGAGACGAGCAGGCGGAGCTCCCACTGGTCGAGCTCGTGCAGGTACTCGAGCTCACCGCGCACGACGTGGGCGTCCCCGGCGAGCAGTGCCGCGGGGTCGGTGTGGGGTGGGTCCACCACCGCGTCGCGGAGTCGGAGCGTGACCCTGGCGTGGTTCCACCGGCGCCACAGGCCGTCGGGGGTGTCGAGCACCTCGTCGTTGCGGACGATGACCTCGGTGTGCACGACGACCGGGTCGGGGACGCCGTGGCCCGGCAGGTCGACCGCCGTCCCGGTGTCGTCGTCGTCCTCGTCGTCCGGGTGCGCGGGGTCCGGGTGCGCGAGATCCGGGTGCTCGACGTCCCATCGTGCGATGCGGGAGTCCGTCCACTTGACGGTCAGGAGTGCGGCGACGGCCGGGGGAGCGTCCTCGAGCACGCGGGCGACGTGTTCCCGCTGCCCGTCGAAGTCCTCGAGGGAGACGTAGCCCACGGACGGCCAGTTCACTCGACTCCATCGCACGGCCCGAGACTAGTTGACGCCACTTCCGAACTCGGCGTCATTCAACATGTTTGGCGTCGGTACCGGCACCGGGCGAGCGTGGTGGGATGCCATCGACCCACGTCCCGTCCGACTCCCGACCTCCCGCGACCCGTCCCCGCAGGAGAGCCTCCGGCGTCGTCGTCCTCGCCGCGGCGACGACCCTGCTGCTGTTCGCCGAAGCGACTGTGCGGCAGCCGGCCCACGCCGCCGGAGCATCGACGGCGACCGCTCGACCGACGATCCAGCCGATGTCGGCCAACGGTCTCTTCGCACCGGATCAACCGGTCACGTTCGCAGTCGGTGCCGCGGGGACACCGGCGCTCGCGGACGTGGGCTGGCGGATCACCGACGCCAGAGGCGTGCTCGTCGAAGCCGGCGACGCCGTCGTCGGTTCCTCCGGACGAGCGGAGATCCGTCCGACTCGACGTCTCAACGCGGGCACGTACCGCGTGACGGCGCACGGCCCCGCTCTGCCCGAGACGTCCTTCCGGTTCGTCCGGACGCCGGGCGTCGAGCACCGTGACGCCTTCTTCAACGTCACGATGAACGGCTCGCCCGGGCCGGTCGCCGCGGCGCTCCCGACACTCGACGGGCTGGGCGCCGCGGGCTTCCGCCAGGACCTGCAGTGGTCCACCGTCGAGAAGGTGCCGGGCGTGTTCGACTTCCGTAGCACTGATGCGCGAGTGGACCCCATCGTGCGCGACCGTGGCGTCGCTCCGCTGTTCGTCCTCGACTACGGTCACATGGCGTACACCGGCGGCGCGATGACCCCGCCGGACGTCTCGGACCCGGCGCAGACAGCAGCCTGGCGCCGGTTCGTGTCCGAGGCGGTGACGCACGTGCGCGACCGGTACCCGGACGCCGACCGCTCGTTCGAGATCTGGAACGAGTGGACGAACACCCACGGCACCCGTTCCGCCGACCCTGCCGCGTACATCGCGCTGTCACGGGTCACGGCCGCGACGATCAGGAGCGTCGACCCGGATGCACGGATCGTCGGGCCGGCCGAGAACGCCGTGTCGTCGGGCGAACTCCGCTGGCTCGACGAGTGGTTCCGGCTCGGTGGTGCCGACCACATCGATGCGATCAGCGTGCACCCGTACAACCAGCCGTACGCGCCGGAGCACTGTGTCGCGACGAACCCGTGCATCGAGAACGCGCTTCGTTGGCTCCGGGACAAAGCGGCGAAGTGCCCCCGTGCGAACGGCGAACCGTTGCCGATCTGGATCACCGAGGTCGGATGGCCGACCCCGAACGGCAGGCCAGGCTGGGTCTCCGAGGACGACCAGGCGGCGTTCCTGGTCCGGACCCACGTGCTCGCCGCGCAGTACGGCGTCGAGCGGGTGTTCTCGTTCGAGATGGCTGCCCCGGACCAACCTGATCCGGACGGCAGTGCCAGGACCTTCGGGCTCGTCGACGCGCCGAGCCGCGCGTACGAGCCGAAGCCCGCTGCCGCTGCGTACGCGACGATGCAGCGCCAGCTCGCCGGCATGCGGTTCGCCGGTCAGTTCGTGACGGGTGCCGTGCGCGAAGCCCGGTTCGTCTCGGCCGACGGCACACGCTCGGTGCGGGTCGTGTGGCAGACCGCTGACCGCTTCGACGAACTGCCCATCAGTGTGAGTCTGCCCGGCGACGGCACCATCGTCGACGCCTACGGAGGCACGAAAGCCATCCGGGGGACCGGTGGCAAGCTCGCGATGTCGGCGACGTGGAAGCCCCGGTTCGTGGTCTGGAATGGGTGAACCGGCGGACCGCCTCACGCAACTCGACGGGCTCCGCGGCCTCGCGGTCCTGCTCGTCGTCGCGTCGCACACCGCAGAGTCGGTCGTCCCCTACGGCGGGGTCGTCGGGGTGACGACCTTCTTCGTGCTCTCCGGCTTCGTGATCACCCGGGCGCTCCTCGACGAGGCCGAGCGTGCCGGGCGGATCCACCTCGGCCGGTTCTGGCTCCGCCGCGCGGCACGGCTGCTCCCGGCGTGGACGGCCGTCCTGGTCGTGGTGACCGTCGCGGTGATCGTGCTGGCAGACCCGATCCGCGGTGACCTGGCCCGCGTCCTCGCCACCGTCGGGTCCTACACGGGCAACCACGCCCGGGTGCTCGGCGTCGAGCTCGGACCGTTCGAGCACACCTGGTCGCTCGCCGTCGAAGAGCAGTTCTACCTCGTCTGGCCCCTCGTCCTCATCCTGCTCGGCGTCCTCGCCCGCACTCGGCCCCGCACTGCCGCGGTCGCGCTCTGCGGACTCGTCGGTGCTGCGGTCACCTGGCGGGTCGTCGGCACGGTCGTGCTGCCGTACGACCGCCTGGCGTACGGGCTCGACACGAGCGCCGCCGCCCTGCTCGTGGGTGCGCTCGCCGCGTTCGCCGTGCGCACGGGCAGTCTCCGCGGTCTCGGTCAGATCGACTTGCGGACCGGACGTCCGAGCGCCGTCGTGCTCGGGGTCGGCGGCGTGGGCGCGACACTGCTCGTGGTGCTGTCGGTGTGCACGCTGCCGATCACGGTCGGGTCCCTGCCCGGTGCGGCTCGCTGGGTCGAGACGGCAGCGGTGGCGGTCGCAGCGCTCGTCGTCGTCGCAGGGGCGCTCGGTGGTGCTCCCGCGCTCGACCTGGCGATCGCTCGCTGGTTCGGGACCATCTCGTACGGGCTCTACTTGTGGCACTACCCGCTGCTCCGAATCGAGCCCGGGGGTGACCCGTCCACCGGTGTGGTGCGCCTGGGGCTCGCTCTGGTGGGCATCGGTGTGGCCTCGGCATCGTGGTACCTGCTCGAGCGGCCGGTGCTCCGCGCGACACGGTCGTGGGGCAGACACCCCACGACCCGTCCCGCGGCCGGCGCACCTCAGCGCGTGCGTGGGTGCACGGGGTGACGGTGCCCGGCGTCATCGCGGCCGAACCACCCCTGCCACCGCCCGGCGAGCTGGGCGTGCTGTTGCTCGACCGCGGCGGCGTCGCGCCGGACGCGAGCGATCACGAGCGCGACCACCGATCGGCTGACCCAGTAGCTCGCCTGCCCCCAGCAACCGTGCTTCCGGAGCACTCGCCCGAACCCGCGGTTGTACCGCCTGACCTTTGCGAGGACCGCGGTGGTGGGTCCGTCGTCGCGGAAGTCGCCGTGGTGCACGTACAGGTCGGCGTCGAAGTCGACCCGCACCCCGGCCTCGACCGCGCGCATGACCAGGTCGTTCTCCTCGCCGGAGCCGAAGGGCTCCACACCCGACCCGAGCGTGTCGTCGAAGTCCCCGATGTCGTCGAGGACCTCTCGCCGGAAGAACACCCCGGAGCAGATGACGGTGCGCGGGACGTCCCGCACCCGGATCCGTCGGGATCGCCCGAGCCACCGGAGCATGGTGCCTCGGCCGGTCGCGTCCTTCGTCGGGATGCACAAACCGCTGAGCCGGGGTTCTTCGTCCACCCTGCTGAACCGGGCATCGATCGCGGACAGCACGCCGGTCGGGTACCAGCAGTCGTCGTCCGGGAACCCGACGAGGTCAGCGCGGAGCGTTCGCATCCCAGCGTTCCGGGCGGTACTCACCCCGCTGGCGCCGGGCTGGTGGATGTACTCACCGTCGCCGTCCCGGATCATCGCCGCGAGCCGGTCGGGTACTTCGGGGACCGGGCGCTGCGCGACGACCGAGAGGAAGACCCGGTACGGCTCGGCTTGGATCGACCGGATCGCTCGGTCGAGGTACTCGGGCGGCCGGTTCGTGGCGATGATCAAGTGGAATCGATGGTGCATCGGGCCAGTGTCGTGGCGCATCTCGTCAGGATCCTACTTCTCGGTATGTTGTGGACGAAATACCACGGTTCCACAGGCCGGGTACACCCGGCCCTCGTCGTCCCGGCCCCGCCATCCCTGCAACCGAGCGCTCATCTGCGTGTGCTGGAAGCGCGCTCCGTCGCGGTCGCCACGGACGGTCCGGACGACGGTCCCGACCAGGCCGCGACCGATCCAGTACGCGGCCTGCCCGTACAGACCGTGCTTGCGGAGGACCCGACCGAAGCCGCGGTTGTACCGGCGGACCTTCGCGAGGGTCTCGGTCGTCATACCGGCGTCACGGAAGTCCGGGTGCCGCACCGACAGGTCCGGCATGTAGCGCATCCGCGCACCGGAGGCGAGGGCGCGGAGGACCATGTCGGTCTCCTCGCCGGCCCCGAAGGGCGTTCCGGAGCCCGTACCGAGGTCCTCGTCGAAATCGCCGAGGCGTTCGAGGACGTCGCGACGCATGAAGATCCCCGAGCTCACGACGGTCCGCGGCACCCGCCAACTCGTGACGTCACCCGGGCGCCGGCGCCAGCGGAGCATCGTGCCCTGCTCGTCGCTTCCGCGGGAGGGGATCGAGGCCGCGTCGAGCCCCTGCGTCGCGAACCGGTGCGAGATCGTCGCCAGGACGCCGTCGGGGTACCAGCAGTCGTCGTCCGGGAACGCGATCACCTCACCGCGGAGTCGAGTCATCCCGGCGTTCCTGCCCCGGCTGACGCCACGGACGTCCGGCTGGTGCACGTGTTCGGCGTGCCCGGCGTCGATGAGCGGCTGCAGCACGGCCAGTGCATCCGGAGTCGGTCGCTGCTCGACGACGGTGACGAACACCGACACCCCGGCGCGCTCGATCGTCTCGAGGCAGCGGGCGAGGTGGTCCGGCGTCCGGATCGTCGAGACGACGAGGTGGAAGCGGTGGTCGGCGTTCACGCGTGGGCCTTCGTGCGGGCGAAGAGCTCGGCCGTCGGCGAGCCTGCGGTCTGCCAGTCGAGGAGGCGCTGCTGGACGGAGCCCAGCCGCTCCCGGAGCTCGGCCGTCCGGGCGCGGATCCCGTCACGGTGTCGGGTGGCGATCTGCATCTCGTGGACGAGCTCGTCGACGTCGTGGCCCACCGTGATCGGCGCGGGGCCGTCCGTGACACTGCGCCAGAAGTCGTCACACTTCGACGCGTACGACAGCGGGACAGTGGGCACGTCGAGCGAAACCGCCGCGATGGCGCCGTGGAGTCGTTCGGACACGACCAGGTCGCATCCCGCGATGGCGGCCATCGTCGTCGGGACGTCGACGTACTCGTGCACGACCGCCGGTGTGCGCAGGCGGGCGGCCAACCCGTGCGCCGCCATGCGGTCGGCCCCGGACAGCGCGAACGCGACGACCTCGGTGGTGCCGGTCGCGGCCGCGTGCCGGTCGACCGCCTCGGCGATCGTGTCGACGTCGAACCTCGTGGTCGGATCAGATCCGATGCTGACGCCGATCCGGCCGTCGGGCCGGACGGTGCGTTGGACGTGGACGAGCTCGGGGTAGAGCAGCGCCGGATCGCCCACGACGTCGACCGGGCACAGGTTCGTGGTGACCTCGTGTTCGGTGAGCGGCCCACGGACACCGTGCAGCGCGAACCGGTCGAGCGAACGCCAGGCGTCCCACTGCTGCGGTTGTGTCCCGAGCGAGTAGCTGTCGTCGGCGGCAGCTGCCCCGAGACCGAGTCCGATGGTGCCGGTCGCGCCGAAGTACCGGGTCGCACGGTCGACGTGTCCGGCCCAGGACGCGAACCCGACGGTCGTGCCGCCACCGAGCAGCACGAGCCGCTCGCGGCCGATCAGCCGGGCGCGGTCGCGAACGAAGCGCGGTGAGCGGCGAGCGTAGTCCCGCCGGGTCAGGGGCGCCTCGACGTCCAAGGGGTGACGGAGCGCGGCACGCCAGGTCTCGTGCAGGAGGTCGTCGCCGAAGTTGCCGTACCCCTGCCAGCCGAGGTAGACGAACGATCGGGGCGGTGTGCTGCGGGTCATCGGGTTTCCTTCTGTTCGGTGGTGGCGGTCGAGTCGTTGCGTGCGCGTGACGAGCGGCGAGGGCTCTCGCTCACCGGCGCCGAGGGCTCGTAGTTGTAGTAGGTCTTCATGCGTCGCTGGGCTGGGAGGCGGTTCACCACGAGCCCGAGCAGTCGTGCGCCCACCTGCCGCAGGGTCTGCTCGGCCGCGACGAAGTCGGCGCGCCGTGTCTGTCCGTTGACGCTCACGACGAGCAGGACCCCGGAGCAGATGGCGCCGAGGACGGCGGGGTCGGTCACCGGGAGGAGCGGCGGGGCGTCGACGATCACGACGTCGTAGCGGGATTCGAGCTCGCGGACGAGGTCCGCCATCCGGCTGGAGCTCAGGAGTTCGCTCGGGTTCGGCGGCACCCGCCCCGCAGCGAGGACGTGCAGGGGGTTGTCCCCACCGACCTCCTGGATGGCATCGTCGAGCGCGACCTGTCGGGTGAGCACGGTGGACAGGCCGACGCGGCTCTCGATCCCCAAGTACGTCCCGGTCGTCGGGCGTCGCAGGTCGGCGTCGACGAGCAGGACCCGCGACCCGTTCTGCGCCAGCATGAGCGCGAGGTTCACGGCGGTCGAGGACTTGCCCTCGCCCGGGGTCGCGCTCGTCACGACGATGCTCTGCGGACCGCCGTCGAGGTTCGTGTACGTCAGGTGCGTCCGCAGCTGCCGGAAGCTCTCGGCCCGGGTGCTGTAGCGGTTGTCGACGGCGACGAGGGGGTGTTTCGCGATGGTGTCGTCCACCCCGAACTCGCCGAGCACACTCGCCGTGGTGAGGCGCCGGAGCGCGTCGAACGACCGCAGCCGGGTGTCGAGGACCTCGCGGAGGACTGCCTGCGCAACACCGAGTGCGAGGCCCGCGAGGACCCCGATCGCGATGTTGACCGGGATCCGCGGAGCGAACGGCATCGTCGGTGCCTTCGCCTGCTGGAACACGCTCAGGTGGACGAGGTCGCTCTGCTGCGATGAGCGCTCGACCTCGTCCACGACGGCGACGAGCTGCGTGGTGACCGCGTTGGCGATCGCCGCCGCACGGGCCGGGGACGTGGACGTCGCGCTGAGCGAGATGATCACGGTCTCGTCGGTGGAGGACGCCGTCACGACCTTCGAGAGGTCGGTGCCGGCCGGGAGTCCGAGCTGCTTCGCCGCGGCGCCGAGGACGCGCGGGGTCAGTGCCAGCGCCGTGTACGACTTCACGCGCGCCGCCGAGAAGTTGTTGCCCTGACTGAGGTCGGTGACCGACGAGCCGGCGGCGACCGAGACGAAGACCTCGCTCGAGGCGCGGTACTCCGGCGCCTGCACGAGGGTGACGCCGACGGCAGCCGACGTGGCGAGGAGGACCAGCGCGAGCGCGGAGATCCATCGCCGTCTGATCACTTCGAGGAACTGCGAGAGCGTCACTGGGGGCCTTCCGGGAGGCGATCGGATGTGTGATACTTATCGTAGATGATATGAAATACCACCGCAAGCGACAGTGGAATGGAGGGGGATCATGCCGGTCCTCGGAGCCGTCTTCACGGCTGTGCTCGCCGTTGCGCTGATCGCCCGTCGGACGTGGCTCCCCGCGGTGATCGGCGTCGCCGGCGGCCTGCCGTACACGGCTGCCGTCGTCGCCGGAGGGAACGGCGTGCCCCTGTTCTCGGCTGCGGCGCTCGCGTCGGGCATCGCGCTCCTCGGGACCCGCCCGCTGCGCACCACGCACTGGTCGGCGAACGCGCTCGCAGCCTTCGTCGCGTGGGCGACCATCGCCACCGCCGTCGCCCCCTGGATGTTCGCCGGCGTCCGTGTCCTCGTCCCACGTGGCGGTGTGGACGGTCAGGTGCTGGACCCCGGGTACCTCACCTACTCGATCAGCAACCTCGCGCAGCTCGGGTACCTGTTGCTCGCGGTGTGCGCGTTGCTGTACCTCGTCCGCGTCGGGGCGGCAGAGACCGCGCTCCGGATCGCGCTGGTCGTCGGCACGGTCGTGACCACCGTGCGCGGGGTGCTCGTGCAGGCAGGTGCGGACGTGCTGGCACCCCTGATGGACACGCTGCCGGGGGTCGCCTACGCGTGGGCGCTCCCGGGGGAGCGGTTGCGGGGGGTCTTCAGCGAACCGAGCGAGCTCGCAGCGTTCGCTCTCCCGGCCGCCGCGTACTTCGCCGTCACGGCACTGCGGTCGTCCGGCGGGCAGCGGATGATCTGGGCCGCGGCGAGTGCGCTGTCGTGCGCGAACCTCCTGCAGGCGGCGTCCGGCACCGCTGTCGTCGCCTCCGCCGTCGTGATCGCCGTCGGCCTGCTCGTGGTCGCCGTGCGGTACGTCGTCCGGGGTGGACGCGGCACCGTCTGGTTCGTCCTCGGGGGGCTGACGATCGCGATCGTGCTGCTCGCGGCCGGCCCGCAGCTCGCCGCACCGGTCGAGGCGATCGTGGACGACAAGGTCGGCAGTCAGTCGTACGACTCCCGGACCGGCGCGGACGGCTTCAGCTGGGGGGTCCTCGCCGACACCCTCGGCATCGGCGCCGGGCTCGGCGCGAACCGGCCGTCGTCCTTCGGGATGACGCTGCTGACCTGCGTCGGGATCCCGGGCACGATCGCGTTCGCCGTCTTCGCGCTCGGCGTGCTCGTGCGCGCGGCGCGGTCACCGGCGACCGTCCCGGCCTCGGTCGCGCTCGCCGCGGTGCTCGTCGCGAAGCTCGTCGGCACCCCGGACCTCTCGACGCCGATCCTCTGGCTGCTCCTCGCCGCATGTGCCTCGAGCGTCTGGCGCCCCGTCGCCGAGCCGCCGGAACCGGGACCGGACGCCGCCGGTGCACGACCCGTCACCCTGACAGGAGCCCATCAGTGATCTCGATCCTCATCGTCTGCGAGGGCAACATCTGCCGTTCGCCGTACGTCGAACGCGTCCTCCGGGCGCGCCTCGACGCAGTGCTGCCCGGAGTCTTCCGCGTGGACAGCGCCGGCACCGCTGCGACAGCGGGTACGCCGATGTTCCCGCGTTCCGCCACCGCTGTCGGACAGGACGGCGGCGACCCGGACGCGTTCGTCTCGACGCCGCTGACCGCCGCGGTGCTGCGCGACAGGGACCTCGTGCTCACGCTCGAGCGCGCGCACCGAGCGCAGGTCCTCGACCTCGCGCCGCACCTCCTGCGGCGGACCTTCACGATGGCGGAGTTCGACCGCCTCGTCCGCCCCCTGCTGGACGCCGATGCCGTCGACGAGCGGTTCTGGGCGGAACTCCCGCGCCTCGTGTCCCGCTTCCGGGTCGCGACGGCCCCGACCGACCCGGCGCTCGACGACGTCGCCGACCCGGTACGCGGCGACGAGCACGACTTCCTGACCATGCGCGAGCGGGCGATCTCCGCCATCGCGACCATCGCGGCGTGCGCGGAACGCGCCGCCACCGACCAGAACGGAGCCGACCGTGCGCGGACTGCTCGTCCATGAGTGGATCGAGGCGGTGGGCGGCGCCGAGCGTGTCGTCGACGCATTCGCCGATGCCTACCCTGCCGCCGACGTGTTCGGGCTGTGGAACGACGCCCCCGGGCGATACGCGGACCGGCGGGTGGTCGAGAGCGTCCTGGCGCGGTCGCCCCTCCGCGGCAGGAAGGCGCTGTCGATGCCGTTCCTTCCGGCCCTGTGGAGTCACGGCCTGCGCACCGTCGGCGAGTACGACTGGGCGATCGTGAGCTCGCACCTGTTCGCCCACCAGGCCCGTGTGACCGGGGTCGCCCCGGACCGGCAGTTCACCTACGTGCACACGCCGGCCCGGTACCTCTGGAACCCGGAACTCGATGCCCGCGGATCGACCATGCTCGCCCGCGCGGGTTCGCCGGTACTCCGCTCCGTCGACCGCCGTCGCGCCCAGGGGCTCCGTCACGTCGCCGCGAACAGTCGCTTCGTGCAGCAGCGCATCCGCGACACCTGGGGCATCGACGCTCAGGTGATCAACCCGCCGGTCGGCGTGGAGCGGCTCGCTGCGGTCGCCGACTGGGCGTCCGTGCTCGACGAGCGCGACCGCGCTGTCCTCGAGGCGCTGCCTGCCGACTTCGTCCTCGGTGCCTCGCGGTTCGTTCCGTACAAGCGCCTCGACGTCGTCATCGATGCCGGTCGGGCGTCCGGGCGTCCGGTGGTGCTCGCCGGCGACGGTCCGGATGCCGAGCGGCTGCGCGCGCTGGCTGCCGAGTCGAGGGTCGAGGTGCACTTCGTCTGCACGCCCTCCGACGCGATGCTCGCGGCGCTCCTGCAGCGTGCCGCGGTCTACGTGTTCCCTCCCGTCGAGGACTTCGGGATCCTGCCCGTCGAGGCGCTGGCCCTCGGCACGCCGGTGGTCGCGAACGCCGAGGGCGGGGCTCGCGACTCGGTGCAGGAAGGAACGAGCGGCACGCTCCTCCACGACCTCGCGGATTCGACCCTGGCCGCAGCGGTCGACGGTGCCGTGCGACTCGACCCAGTTGCCTGTCGTGCGCGCGCCGCCGCGTTCTCGACCGAGCGGTTCCAGCGCGAGATCGCGGAGTGGACCGGCATCCCGGTGGGGGGCCGGACCGGCTGAGGGTCCGCGGGGGTGGACCGGACCGCCTGGAGGCCCGGTGCCGGTCCGTCGGACCTGCACCGGGCCTCCAGTCGGTCGCTACCTGGCTGCGCTCACCAGGACGCGCTCGATCTGCGCCACGATGTGCGGCGTCGCGTAGCGCGCGGCGGAGTGGCGCCCGTTGCGGGCGAGTCGGTTCCGTTCCTGCTCGTCCCCGGCCAACCGGAGGATCGCGTGCGCGAGGGCATCGACGTCGCCTGGACGGACGAGGAGCCCGTCCTCGCCGTGCGTGAGCACCTCGGCAGGGCCGCCAGCGTCCGCGGCGATGACCGGTCGACCGAGCGCCATGGCCTCGGTGACCACCTGCCCGAACGGCTCCGGGCGGCGGCTGGCGTGCACGAGCAGATCGCACGCGCTGATCTCGGCATCGACGTCCTGCCGGTGTCCCCGGAACTCGACCACCGCCGTCAGGTCCAGCTCCGTGACCAGGGTGTGCAACTCGGCGGCGTGGTGGTCGTCGGTCCCGAAGTGCGCCGCGCCGATCAGCCGGAGCCGCGCATCGGGGTCGAGACCGAGCGCGCGGGCCGCGGCGAAGGCGCGGACCGCGATGTCCTGCCCCTTCCAACGGGTGAGCCGCCCGACCATGCCGATGGTGAACGGGCCGGGTGCCGACGGGGCGGCCTGGTCCGGGAGGTCCACGGGGCAGCCGATCACCGCGGGTGCCGGACCGGACCGGCCGAGGGAGCGGGCCGTCGTCCGTGAGTTGGCGATTCTGGCTGCGGGGAGCGTCGTCAGCGCCGCGCGGAGTACCAGGGTGTTCGCGCGGGAGGCACCGGCCGCTCCGACGACGTCGTGGACGTACGCCACGACGGGGATGCGTGCGAGCCGGCCGGCCAGTCCGCCGTACACGTGCGCTTTCGCCGAGTGTGTGACGACCACGTCGGCGCCGACGTCGCGGAGCCGTCGCGCGAGGGCCCGCGTGGAGCGGAGCGTCGACACTCCCTTCGCGAGGAGGCCCCCACCCGCATCGGCTGCGTGCTCGGTCACGGACGGGTCGAGCGCGACGACCTCGTGCTCGACGCCGAGCCCGGAGAGCAGGGACTCGAGTGGCCCGTGTTCACCGAGGACGACGATCACCTCGGTCTCGACCCGGGCGGCGGCCACCCGCGCCACGAGGAGCTCCGCCCCGGACAGTGCTGCGCTGTGGGTGAGCATGGCGACGAGCGGGAGGTTCCGGGTTGTCATGCATCTAGAATACCAGTATTCTATAGAGCGTGTCATTGAAACGTCACCGGGGCGACAGTGCCAAGCGTCATCCGCCTCGCCGCGATCCCAGAACGGAACCCGACATGCGTCACACCTCCCGCACCGCCCGCATCGCCGCCACGACCCTGGCTGCGATCGGGATCCTCACCGTCGTCACGGCGTGCTCCGGCACCGGCGGCGACGAACCCACCAAGAAGCCGACGGCCAGCTCGAGCGCCAAGGCGGACGACCGCTTCTCGACGCCGCCGGCCGACATCCAGAAGGCGACGGCGGAGTGCGCCGACGGCAAGGTCGTCATCGACCAGAGCAACAAGGACGTCACCGTGGGCGACTGCGCCTCGGTCGAGATCACCGCGAGCAACGCGGTCGTCCACCTCGGCAAGGTCGACGCGCTCGTCTTGAGCGGCACCATCAACGACGTCGACGCCAAGGAGATCGGCAAGGTCACGGTCAGCGGCAACGGCAACCGGGTCACCACGGACGGCAAGCCGAAGGTCACGGACAAGGGCGCCGAGAACCTGTTCGTCACCCGCTGAGTCCGACCCGACCCGAACGGAGGACTGCCATGACCCGCACGACCCTGCCGGACTGGCAGTCCTCCGCTCCGCTCGCGACTGCGGCAGCCCGTGGCGGCATCGTCACCGCCGCCGGCACCGCGACCCGGTTCCTCGTGCAGCTCGTCACCGTCGTGGTGATCGCCAGGATCCTCGGCCCCGCCGAGTACGGGTTCGCGGTCGTCGTGCTCCTGCTCAGCGGTCTCGCCGAGCTCCTCCGCATCGGTGGCATCGGAGCCCTCGTCACCCGTGCGCCGCGCCTGTCCGCCGGCGTCGCCTCCTCGCTCCACCTCCTCAGCGCCGCAGCCGGACTCGCTGCCGGCGCTGCGCTGGCCCTGTCGGCGCCGGCACTCGCGGTCGTCCTCGGCTTCCCAGCGTCCGGCAGGTCTGTGATGCTGCTCGCGGTTCCCTTCGTGGCGGCCGGGGCCAGCGCGGTCCCCACGGCGCTGCTCGCCCGCAACCTCCGCTTCCGTGCCCTCGCCCTGCTCGAGGTCGCGTCGATGGTCTCCGGCGCCGCCCTGGCGCTCGTGCTCGCGATCGCCGGTGCGGGCTCATCGGCGCTCGTCGCCCAGGCGCTCCTCTTCTCGCTCGTGCTCGGCATCGGTTCGATCGCCGTGTGTCCCTGGCGCCCGACCCGCCCCGCGCGGTGGCCCGCCGTCCGGCCGGAACTCGGCTTCGCAGCGAACGTCACCGCGGTCCAGGTCCTCAACTTCGCGGCCCGCAACCTCGACAAGGTGATCGTCGGGGCGTCGTTCGGCCCGCTCGCCGCCGGCTTGTACGCACAGGCCGGGCAGCTGCTCACGATCCCGCTGGAGCAGGTCAACGGGCCGCTCCAGCGCGTCGCGGTCCCCGTGCTCGCCAAGGTCGCCGACGACCGCGAGCGCTTCCGGCGCTACTACCGGCACCTCACAGCCCTGACCGGGTACGTGCTGTGGCCGACCTTCGCGGTGCTGGCAGTGCTCGCCGACGCCGTCGTCACCGTGCTGTTCGGCCCCGCGTGGGCGGGCTCGGTACCGATCTTCCGCGTGCTGGTGCTCGCTGGCATCGCGCAGACCCTCGGCTACGTCACCGTCTGGGTGTTCGTCGCGACCGGCCAGGGCGCTCGTCAGACCATCTGGGCGCTCGTCAGCCGTCCGCTCGTCCTCGCCTCGTTCTTCGTCGGCCTGCCGTGGGGCGTCACCGGGATGGCGTGGGCGTTCTCCGTCAGCTCGCTCGTCCTCGTCGTCCCCGGCTTCGTGGTCGCTGGTCGACGCCCAGGGCTCGGGCTCCGTGACCTCGTCACGCCGATCGTCCGCCCCGGCATCGTGGCCGTGGCGGTGGGTGGTGTCACGCTCCTGACCCGGCTGCTCGACCTCGGCCCCTGGCTCGCGATCACGGTCGGCGGCGCTTCTGCGCTCGTCGTGCTCGCCCTTGCCGTCGTGCTGCCGGGCATCCGCCGCGACGTCATCGCGATGGCGCGCCACGTCGCGCCCGCCCGGTTCGGGCGCACCACCGCAACCACACCCTGAGAGAGCGAGTCCGCCGTGCCCGTCTCCGCCGTGCCCGTCTCCGTCGTCGTCCCGGTCGGTCGACCCGACACCGCCCTGAGCGCGCAGCTCGGGGCGATCGCCGTGCAACAGCACGAGGGCGACGTCGAAGTCGTCCTCGCTGCCAACGGCGTCAGGCCCAGCGTCCTGCGCCCGTTCGTCGACGCCACGGAGTGGCCATCCGGCTGGGCCGTGCGCGTCGTCGACGCGACAGACGTCCGTGGGCCGAGCCACGCTCGCAACGTCGGCTGGCGCGCCGTACGACACGACATCGTGCTGTTCTGCGACGCGGACGACGTGCTCGAACCCGGATGGATCTCGGCGATGGCTGCGGCCGTGCAGCAACACGGCATCGGCGGCGGCCGACTGGCGTACGACCTGCTCAACGCACCCGCGCTCGCGGCCCGGGTGACCGCGTCGACGACGGAGCTGCCCGTCAAGTTCCGGCACCTGCCCTACACGCCGAGCTGTGCGCTCGGCGTGACCCGCGCGCTGCTCGAGGCCGTCGACGGCTTCGACGAGTCCTTGCACTGCGGCGAGGACATCGACTTCTGCTGGCGGGTGGCTGCGGCTGGTTCGCCCATCGTCTTCGTCCCGCAGGCGGTCGTCCAGTACCGCTTGCGCAGCGCGGCCCGCGGTGCGTTCCACCAGGCGTACCGCTACGGCGTCGACGATGCGCGCCTCCTGCGGGCACACCGCGCCGCCGGTGCACGGTGGCGCGCGGTCGACGGGGTCCGTGAGCTCGCATCGACGGTCAAAGCCGTTCTGCTCGCCGGCACCGGCCAGGAGGCCCGGATCACCGCCGCCTCGCGCGTCGGCGCCGCCTGCGGCCGGTTCGCAGGCTCCGTGCGGCACCGCATCGCCGCCTTCTGATCGCAGTCCGCCGCTGAGCGGCCAGGCCGCCGCCCGTCGTCACGACGGGCGGCGGCCTTCGTCGTTGGTGAACGTGGGCTGTGGGCTGTGGGCTGTGGGCTGTGGGCTGTGGGCTGTGGCAGGGCGGTCGG